>JBOFFD010001066.1:0-8625 GCA_051648425.1 Planctomycetia bacterium | reverse complement strand
CCCGCCGACGCGACCGTTTTCGCGCCCGTCCCCGAAGATCTTACCCCCGCCTCGGCCGCGCCGCCGGCCGCCTCCCCGCCGACCGCCGCCGTTCCTTCGTGGGACGCCCGCCGCTTCGCCGTCGTCCTCTACGCACTCGGCCTGCTCTTACTGTCGGCCCGCTTGGCGGTCGGCGCGACGGCCGCGGAACGTCTGAAACATTCAAGCGCGCCGACCCCGGAGTGGGTGGAGGAAATCGCCCGTCGGACGGCGGCCACCCTGCGCCGGCCGATCGTTCCGGTCCGCACCACCGACCGCTTGGCGACGCCCGCGCTGTGCGGCCTCTTCCGTCCGACCATCCTACTTCCCGCCGCGATGTTGGACGGCCCGTCGGCCGCGAACGACGTCCGCGGCGCGATCGCTCACGAGGCCGCCCACGCCGCCGCCGCCGACCTGCGGTGGGACTTCTTCCTGGCGGTCGTCGCCGCCGTCTTATGGCCGCACCCCTTGGCTTGGCGAATGCACTCCGCCCACCGCGCCGCCTGCGAGCGCGTCGGCGACAGCGTCGCCGCCGACCTCTTGGGCGACGTCCCCGCGTATCAGAGCCTGCTCGCCCGCCTCGCGTTGCGGGCCTGCGGCGTCGCACCGGCGGTCGGCTTGGCGATGGCCCGCCGCTCGGATATCCGCGACCGCCTCGCCGCGCTGTCGAAGAACGGCAAGGCCGGCCCCTTGGGCCGCCGCTCAACCGTCGCCGCCATGCTGGTCGCCGCCGCCGTCGCCCTCCTTGGCGTCGGCTCGCTGGCCGTCCGCCCCTCCAGCGCGGAACCCGGCGCCATCTCCAAGACCAGCGAATCAGAACTCGTCTCAAACACCACGGCCGACGCCGTCGTGAAACCGGCGGCCGCGAACGACGCTGAGCGGGCCCGCCGTCCGCCGACTCTGAGTTTCACCGTCGTCCGGCGCGACGACGGATCGCCGGTGGCCGACGCGAAGATAAAGATCCGCATGATCGGCGAGCCGACGTTCGACGATCCGAATCGGCCGGCCGGCCGGTATGAGGTTTCGACCAACGCCGCCGGCCGCGCCGTTTTCAACTATCCCGCCGGCGACGGACCGATCAACCTGCTCGCCACTGTCAAGGCGCCGGGCTTGGTTCCGTACTTCGTCGACTTCGGCGCCAGCCTCGCGCCGACCGCCCTGCCGACGCTGAAAAGAATCGTCATGGATCGCGGCCGAACGATCGGCGGAGTGGTCGTCGATTCGACCGGCCGACCGATCGCCGGAGCCGAAATCGAGATCAGAACGCCCGCTGTCGACGCCCCGGCCGGGGTCGACGAAAGGTATGGCTTTTACCTGCTTTCTGAAAAGACGAATGCGGACGGCCGGTGGATGCTGGACGGCGCGCCGTTCGACCTCCGCAACCTGCAATTGGCGGTCAACCATCCCGACTTCGTCTCCGTCCGCCACGAAGTGCAAGACGCCGCCGACGCCCGCTACGTCCTTGACGCCGGCGTCACGCTCACTGGTCGGGTGACCGCCGCCGACGGCAAGCCGATCGCCGACGCAGAAGTGACTTCCGGGGACAGTCGTTATTTAGTCGGCAGTAAGACGACTTCGACGACGGCCGACGGTTCCTACGCGCTGAAAGGGGTCGTTCCCGACGTGGTCGGCGTGACGGTCCAGGCGGCCGGCTTTTCTCCCAGAACAAGTCCGGTGTTTTTCAAGCGGGAAATGAAGCCGATCGACTTCGTCTTAGAACCCGGGCGGGTCGTCAAGTTCAAGTTCGTCACTCCCGAGGGGGAGCCGCTCGCCGGCGTCCGAGCGCGCGTCGGGGAATGGCGGGCGAACCGCACGCTTACGTGGGAAGCAACCACCGCCGCCGACGGCCTGGCGACCTGGACGGGCGCGCCGCCGGACGAAGTGGTCTTCAACGCGGCCGGACCGTACGGGTACGCCGCGCTACAGCGTTTCAGCGAGGCGGCGGGGCCGCAACCGACTGTCGTGGTCGTGCCACGACCGTTGAAGCTTTCGGGAACGGTCGTCGACGAGCAAGGGAAGCCGATCCCCGCGTTCACCATCACGGTCGGTACGCCCGGCGCGACGGCGGGCGAGGCCAACTTCTTCCCCGGGCGGTCGACGCCGGGCCGCGCCGGCCGATTCGAGATCGAGAGCGACTCCGTCCACGAAAACGTCTACTTGCGCGTCGAAGCGCCCGGCTTCTCCGTTTGGACTTCTGCTCCGATCGTCTTTAAGAACGAACGTCAAGCGTTCGCCGTGCGAATGCAACCGGTTCCGGCGGCGGAAGTGAAACTCGACGAGAAACAGAATGCACCTAAAGCCACCGATCTGAAACCAAAACCCGCCCGTCTGCGGCCGCCGGCGCTGAACTTGACGGTCGTCCGCCGCGACGACGGCGCGGCGGTCGCCGGGGCGGAGATCACCGTCAGCACGTACGGCGATCCGGTCGCCGATCCGGCGGCGCCGCCCTCGCACGAGTACGTCGTGACGACCGACGCCGCCGGCCGCGCGGTTTTCCCCTACCCCGACGGCGATCGGTCGATCATGGTTCGGCTGTCGGTAAGAAAAGCGGGTTTGGTCGAAGAAGAAGTCAACCTCGGCGACCGCATTGCACCGGCAGCGCTGCCGACGACGAAGACCGTCGCGATGGATCGCGGCGCCAAAGTCGCGGGGTCGGTGGTCGACGCCCCCGGGAAGCCGATCGTCAACGCGACGGTGACGTTGCTGGCGTGGCCGAAGCTGGGGTCTAAGATCGCCCCGGCGCTTCAACGGCTTATTCGAATCAAAACTACGACGGACGCGGTCGGCGGCTGGTCGACCGATACCGCTCCGCCCGACCGGGTCGACGATTTGATGGTCGAAGTCGATCATCCGGAATTCACGTCGGCGTACGGCCGTCTTAAAGATCAACCCGGCGGCCGATTCGCCCTTCAACGAGGGGTGGAGCTGTCGGGACGGGTGGTGGGCGAAGACGGTAAACCGGCGGCCGGCGCCACGGTCTATTTCGCGCGCAACATCCAGCAGTATGAAAGCAAAACCGTAAAGACCGGCGCCGACGGCGTTTATGCTGTGAAAGGGCTTCCCGCCGACGCGACGACGGTGGTGGTGCACGCGCCCGGCAAGGCGCCCCAGATGAAGACGATCGATCTTAGAGACGATGCGAAGACGCTCGACTTCACGCTGGCCGAAGGTAAGACGATCCGGTTCAAGATCGTGAATCAGGAAGGCGAACCGCTGACCGGCGCGCGCGTCACGCTTTCGTCGTGGCAGGGCCAGCAGATGTTGGATTGGGCGGGGGCGGCCGACGCCGCCGGCCGGGTCGAATGGAAGGGCGCGCCGGTCGAATCCGCCGGTTATGCGGTGTTTAGCCCGCCCGGCTACCCGATCGTGCAGCGGAAGATGTACCGATGGGGCGACGAGCCGCACGTCATCGTCGTGCCGCGCTACTTAAAGGCCGTCGGAACAGTGACGGACTTGAAAGGCGGGAAGGTGCCGGCCTTCCGCGTCGCGGTGGGCGAACGGCTGGACAAATCACTCGATATCGACTGGCGGTACGTGCGGCGGACGGCGGGAGTCGACGGCCGGTTCGAGGTGTCGATCGACCCGCAAGGCGAGGAAAAACGGCTGCGAATCGAGGCCGACGGTTTCGCGCCCTGGACGTCGGACCGGCTGCCGACCATGAATCCGCTGCCGACGTTCGACGTAAAACTGGAAGCGGCGCCGCCCGTCGCCGCCGCGCCCGCGGGACCGCCCGGACCAGCGGGGGTCGTCTACCTGCCAGACGGTCGACCGGCGGCGGAAGCGGCAGTCTTACTCGACACGTTCAACGCTCGCTCGCCCACCACGCAACAATCAAGGGTGGAGCCGGTCTCGACCGACGACGCCGGCCGTTTTCAGTTTCCAACGATTCCGAAAGACGTCGAGCTCGCCGACGACGGCGTCCGAGTTCAGGCGCTACACGAAGAAGGCTTCGCGGAACTCTCGGCGTCCGCATTGGTGAAGGAAGGCGAGCTCCGTCTGAAACCTTGGGGGCGGGTGGAAGTACAAGTGTTTCGGAAAGGCAAGCCGTTGGTGAACGGCAACGTGTCGGTGCAACGAGAGTTGATCGGTCTGGGTTACGGATATCTGTCGCTGAACTCCTCCAGTCGTAAGACCGACGCCGACGGTAGAACCGTTGTGGAGCGCGTCGCCCCCGGCGAAACGTACGTCTATGAAATGGTCTCGTCGCCGTCGCGCGGTTCTTTCAGTTCGTCCGTCCAGTCGGCGAAGCTGGTCGTGGAGCCGGGTAAGACGACGAAAGTCTTACTCGGCGGCGAAGGGGCGACGGTCGTTGGACGGTTTTCAATCGCGGGCCGGCCGCCGGCGCCGCACGATTGGACGAAGAACCGCCCGATACGGATCAAAAAGGTGACGACGGGCGCGGCGGACGAGGAAAATAGCGTCGGCGTGTTCGTGGCGGCCGACGGCTCGTTCGAGGCCGACGGTCTGCCGCCGGGACGCTACCGACTGTACGCGACGCTGACGGCGGCATCGGAAGAAAAGCCCGTCAATTGGGGAGCCGTCATCGGTAGAGTCTCGCGCGAGTTCGAAGTGCCGGCGGGCCAGGCGAAGGTCGACTTGGGGGTCGTCGAGGGGAAGTGGAACCTGAAGGAATAGTCGAGCGGTTCGTTGTCGCCGAGAGGTTCAACGGTAAGAAACAATGGCGAATCGAACAAATCCGCCAAAGGGCCGTCTTTGTTAGCCGCCGCTTTCCTCAGCGGCGCGTCCGTTGCGTTTCGTACGCCGATCGCCAAAAAGAGAAGACGCGCCGCTGAGGAAAGCGGCGGCTAACAAGGTCGATTCGTTCGCCCTACAAATCGCGTTCCGGTTCCGACGGCGGCGGAAATAGGAAGCGGAATCGTCCAGCGGGGGTGTTCCGTTCGGACCTTCGCTGACGCTTCGGGCTCCGACGGACGGTTGGTCACGTCTGGCGTTTTCTTCTTAGAATCGCGGCGATGCGGGCGGCGTGGCGGGCGGTGCTGAAGAGGACGCCGGTCGCCACTACCGCCGCGCACAAGAGCGGCAGCCAGTCGCCCCAGGCGACGTACATTGTCCGCCGGGCGTCGAGCGAAACCACCACTTCCAGCACCGTAGGTTCGCGGGGGTCGGTCGTTCGGTGTCTTACCTTCCCGTTCGGGTCGACGAGGCAGGTCGCGCCCATGTTGGTCGCGCGCACCAGCGATCGCCGGCATTCCACCGCCCGAAACAGGCTCGCGGCGAGGTGGTGGTCGGCCTCCACCGATCCTAAGAACCAGCCGTCGTTGCTTTGGTTGACCAGGAACTCGACCGGCTTCTCCGGCGTCGCCCGCCTCATGAATTCCCGCGCCAGATGGGGCAGCGTGTCCTCGAAGCAGATCAGCGCGGCGAAATTCAGATTCAGGTGGTGGATCGTCTGAAAGGCCGTCGAGTGGTCGAGAAAGAAGTCGACGCCGTCGCCGTAAGGTGTCAGAAAACGCAGTTGCGGCAGCGCTTGTTCCAGCGGGAGGTATTCGCCGAACGGCACGAGGTGGACCTTGTCGTACGCCCCTACCGCCCCCTGCCGCGGCGCGAGCAACACCGAGGCGTTGTACTGCCTGCATTCGTCGGGGTTCACGACCGTCCGCAGCGTGCCGACAAGGATCGGCCTATCCAACTGGTCGGCCAGCCGGTTCAGTTCGATCTCGCCGCCGCGCAGGGCTTGGCGCAGGGCGGCGCCGGCTTCTTCGGTCGCGGTCGCGCCGGTGCGCACCGCCACTCCCGGTCGACGGGCGAGACGTCGTCGGTCGATCTCCAGGTCGGTCATCTTCCCGGCGATGGAGCCATACAAGAACGGGTAGGTTGTTTCCGGCCAGACGACCATGTCGGCCGGCAGCTTCTGGTCGACGATCTTCTGCGTCACCTCAAGCGCGTGGGTGAAGACGACGTTCGGATCGTTCTGTTTCAGACTCTGTTCAAGGGCCGTGTGGACTAAGACGAGTTTCGGGCCGTCGACGAAGCGGCCCTGTCTTAGGGAAAAGATCCCGTAGATCATCGTCAGGCCGACGAGCGACGCCGTCCATAAAAGCCGCCAGCGCTGCCGCGGGTGGACGCGCAGTCGGCCGTCCACGCGCCTCACCAACGGGACGATCAGCAGTTCGATCCACTGCGCGTTGACGGTCGCCAGGAGGAACGAAACCGCGTACACGCCGGCCAAGTCGGCGATCTGAATCGTCCAAGACCACTGGAAGGCCGCGTGCCCTAAGAGGAACCAACCGAAGCCGGTCATGAGGTGCATGCGGACGAATTCAAGCGCGGTCCAGACGATCGGCATGGCGAGGACGAACGGCAGCTTCCAGCGCCGACTTAAGACGCGGCTGAAGAGGATGAACGCCGGGAAGTACAGCGAAAGGTAGCCGGCGAGCATCAACCAACCGATCCACGCGCCGGGGTCGGAGTAGGTCAGCCAGTAGGTGGTCGGCAGGTAGAAGGCCATACCGCCCAGCCAGGCGCCGAGATACACGAGCGACCGTCGGCCGGGCAGCCACACCAACAGCGCCAGCGGCACGAGCGCGACGACTGCCAGCCACGAAGTCGCCCAGTAGAAGAACGGCGAGCCGGGTGAGGAAAAGGCGACCGCCAGCATGACGCCGGCGGCGACCGGACAGCCGAAGAGTATCTTCCAACCGACGCGCGCGGCGGAGCTGGCGTCGGTGGAGGGCGCGGGAGAAGAGACGTCGGTCATCAAAGGGCCTCGGCGGTCGAGTCGATGTCGCGCCGGCCCCTCAAGAAAGCCTGCCGGGCCGGAAGTCGCATTGCATCAAACCCAATAGGTTCTGGCAACGTCACTTCCAGCCCGGCCCGAAGAACCGACGCGGGCGCGTCGATCCGGAACTCGTTTGTTTTAGTCGCGGCCGCCGTCTAGCTTATCTGCTGTTCGGGACCGGCTTCAGCATTTTCCAGGACTGATCGCCCGGCTTCGCCGGCACGGTCTTCGTCGATTCGACGCCGACCACCATCGCTTGGCCGGCCTTCGGCTTGGCGACCTGATGGACCGACCCGCCGAAGCTGGGGGTCTTGTTCGTCCGCACCAGGCGGAGCTTGCCGTCTTCGCCCTGTTCGTAAACGGCTTCCGAAAGAATCTCTTCCTTCAGAATCGTTTCGCCTTCGACGACCACCGGCGAATCATCCACCGTCTGGGCCGGGGCGGCGTCCATCGCCCGAGCGCTCTTCGCCCGGCCCATGCCCAGCATGGCGGGCGCCATTTCCTTGCGACCGATCGCCGGCATCCACGACCGCGCCGGCTTCGCCGCCATCGGGGCGGTCGTCATCGACGGCGCCATCGCCGATTCGACCGTCGGCGAAACAATCGTCGACTTTTTGCCTCGGTTGAAAACAGTCGAAAGGCCGCCGAACAGGCCCGATTTCCGTTTGACGACGATCGGCTCGGCGTAGGCCGCTTCGGTCTTCATCATCGGCGAGGGGGCGACGGCTTGGCGGCCGTAGGCGCCGACCTGCTGCACCGCGGTCGCCGAGGGCATGGCCGGAACGGCCGTTGGGATCGCGGCGACGGGGCGCTGCATTTCGAGGATCACCGGACCGGAGCCGGACAGCACTTCGACGGCGGACGCCGGGACGACGGGAATGCCGCCCCAGACGTCGGCCTTGGCTTCGGCGACGGTGGTCTGCCGGGCGACGTGGTTCAGCCACGCTTGGTAGTTCGACTGCGAGAACGGATTGCTGCGGGCGCGGACGGCGGGCTGACGTCCGACCGGCATGCCCATCGGCTCGACAACCTGGGCGGTTTCCCAGCCGTCACCGTCGCGGAACTCGTCGGTGAGAAGGTCGCCGGCGCGAAGCACGTCGGCGCCCAACGTCAACGCCAAGGCGGCGGCGGCCGCGTTCTTCATCGAGTTAACCATGACTTCCCCTCCGTGTTGCGGCCCCGGCCGTTCCATCGCCCGTGACCTGCCGCCGTCGAATCCTTTCGACGGCCGTCGCCGGCGTTCCTCGATCGTTCGCCGCCCCTGGCGGTCACGCCCGACGAATCCCGCGAATCCAGCGTTTGTATCGGTCCAACGCACCCCGCCGTCTCCGCCGATTCCACCGATCGTCCGGGGCAGACGGGGGTGCGGACGCCGTTAGCTTGGGCGCAACCCCATCCACCGGCAAAGTCGCTTGGTCTTCGCGCGCCGGCACGTTGCGCGGCATCGCTGAGAACGGGCGGCCGAGACGCGGCACGGCGGCGAAGTCGAGGCGGACAGGCGGCGTCGATCGCTCGGCGGTGGTAGGGTTGGAATGAATAAAACCGAGGCTTTCAGGAGAAGCGACCATGAACGCCGTAGGATGTATTGATCGAACCGGCGCTGTCGGCCGATGGACGGCGGCGTTGCTGCTGGGTGCGGCCGTCGGTCTCACGGGCTGCCAGTCGATGAGTTCGGGATTGGCGTCGGGCACGCCGAAGGGGCCGTCGATCGGCAGCAAGTCGCGCAACTCGCTCACCGACGCCGGCGACGCCATCGCCAAGCCGTTCAAGAGCATCCTGCCGAAGTCGCGGTCGAGCAACGTGGTGTTGGACGGGCCGGGAATGATGTCGGGAACCGACTACAGCAGCACCGACCGGCGGGCGAGCGA
>JBOFFD010001065.1:0-1834 GCA_051648425.1 Planctomycetia bacterium | reverse complement strand
TCGCCGAAGCGCCCAGCGCGGCGACGTCGACGGGCACGTCGCGCCAGGCGAGGATTTGAAGGCCGCCTTCCTTGCAGGCGTCTTCGACGATCGTTTCGCAGGATCGGCGGGCGTCGGCGGCCGACGGCAGAAAGATCATGCCGACGCCCAGGTCGCCGTCGGCGCCGAATGAAACGCCGCGGGTGGCGAGTTCGCGGCGGAACAGCTTATGCGGAATCTGGGTGAGCACGCCGGCGCCGTCGCCGGATAGGCCGTCGGCGCTGACGGCGCCGCGGTGCATGAGGTTGCCAAGGGCGGTGAGGGCCGCGGTCAGGAGGGCGTGCGATTTGCGACCTTGAACGTCCGCGACGAAACCAACGCCGCAGGCGTCTCGTTCTTGATCCGGATGGTACAGTCCGATCGGGTTCGGTAAATGGTCACGCATGATCACTGTCCTTGGTCGAAACGAATCGGTCGTTCGACGCGGACGCCGGGCGGGGCGGACCGACGAACCGTTAGGATCGTTCGATCGCCGCCGTGCGCCGATGGGGCATCCCGCCCATCGGACCAGGGTCGCGTCGTGTCTAAGCTGCGCCATTCGATCGAGGGGTGGGAACCGGCGGGGTTTCCACCTCGCGGGACGGCCGTCGATGACGACGCGCCTCGATGACCCGCGAAAGTTCGCGTCGTCTCTGTTCGCCGTTCACCCGTCGCGCGGCTTCATCTTGCTCGGCCGTCCCCTCCGCCAAAAGCGAACGGTCCGAAAAAGGCTCGCCCTCGGCGCGGGAAGATGGTCGACCGTATCGGGTCCACTATCTTCGGCGGGAACCGAAGCTGCGCAAATCTTATAATAGTATCAAAAAGCCTGATAGCAATACCGATCCTTATTCTCAATCAGAATTATTCGGCCGCCGGCGCCGGTCGCGCCGGCGATACGTTCCAAGACCTGCGAATTGCCGGATAGTCTTCCAATCAATGCCTTTGCGTCGACGGCTCCATCCGAGAGTCTTCGTTAGCCGCCGCTTTCGGCCGCGGCGCGTCTTTTGTTCGTCGTGTTTGGGCGAGCGAAGAGAAAGGACGCGCCACTGCGGAAAGCGGCGGCTAACGAAGAGCGATCAACCAAGGGCGTCAAGCGCTCGGCAGCTTCTTCAGAAGAGCGTCGTACAGCACGACAAGTTCGCGGCCGGCCACGACGGCGCCGGCTTCATCGAGCAGGCGGGCGACCGCGGCGCCGTCGACGCCAAAGTCGGCCAGCAGCCGGCGGCACTGGTGGTACTGCGGCAGCCAAACCATCGCCTGCTTCAGGGCGTCAAGCGACGGCGCGCGGCGGAGGAAGTGTTTAAGATCCAGAATGAAGTAGACGCGGACTTGAAACGGCGACGGAACTTCGATGACGCCTGCGGCGTCGTACACGTAACAACCGACGTGCGGCGTCCAGGGCAGCCCGCGCTCGTGCAGCCGACGGGCGCGGTCGATTTCTTCTTCGGTGAAGATCATGAGGTCCGCCGTTTCGCGTCCTTCTTCGTCGCGGCGCCGATCGACGGCAGCCCCGCGCCTAAGACCAAAGCGTCGACGGCGAGCGCGTAAGCGCGAACGTCGGTCTTTCGTTCGAGGCCGGCGGCGTTCATGTAGCGCACCATGCCGAAGATCGGCCGTCGGCCCCAGGGCCGATCGTGCTTGCCGAAACACCACGCCACGCCCGTGAACGAATTCGCGTCGCGGCCGTCGAGTTGATACTTGTTGTTCAGTTTCAGCGCCCACTGAAACGCTTCGCGCGGCGTCGGCGCCCATTCAAGAATCTTCTTACCCCAGTACATCCGCATGTAGTTGTGCATATAGCCGGTGAGCGTCATTT
>JBOFFD010001064.1:0-9778 GCA_051648425.1 Planctomycetia bacterium | reverse complement strand
AAACTCCGGCGCGGACTTGTGGAAGAGTCCGCCGGGAGTCTGCTTTCCCAAAGGAGAATCGATGTTGCGCAGAATCTCGGCCGTCGTGGCGTTGGTGGTGGCTGGTTTGTTGCAGGGGGCTCCGGCCCGCGCCGACCTGATCACGATCACCAGCGGAACCTCGACCATCGGTGACTACACCGAATCGTTCTCGTTCGATTTCAACAATCCGGCGTCGTCGGCCAATTTGGCGATGATCCAGCCCAACGCCACGCTGATCGGCGTCGAAACGTACTACACGTTCACCCGGCCGGGCGGCAACGCCACCGACCTGTTCTTGAACGCCACTCTTAAGCTGCCGGCGATGGGCGACAACGCCGACGTCGACACCGGCTTCTTTAAGAACCTCGAAGCCAGCCGCCTCATGACGACGGCCTCGGCCACCAACTACTCGTTCGACGACGGACTGCTTTTCAGCACCATCGTCCGCGACGCCCTGCTCACCGGCGCCGGCGTCATCGACGGCGTCCTTTCGACCGACGGCGGCCCCAGCGCCTTGGCTCTGGATACGTTCTTCATGGAGAACGGCGGCACGATCACCGCCACCTTGACGCTCGTCTTCCAGAACCCGGAAGGCCCCGGCGGCAGCGGCGAAGTGCCGGAACCGGCCTCGCTCTTGCTGTGGGGCGCCGCCGGCGTCGGCTACCTCGTCCGCCGCAAGCGGACGACCACCCCGGCGGTCTGAAGCCGCCGGCGGTAACGCGACTTCTCTCCGCCGGTTCGCACGCAAGGGACCGGCTGGATTTCGGAACGAGCCGCCACGGAATACCGGTGACGGAATACCGGTGACAACCCGCTGGCAGCGAGGGTCTGGAAACCAGGCGAAACTCGGCGACGGACGACCGTCGCCCCGCAACGCCGTACAGCGGCGACCAACCAGTCGCCAAGCGAAGTTCGGCTTGTCGGACTTTTCGGGGGACGAACGGCTTCATCGGCCGCGCGTCCCCTCCTGTTCTTTCTTGCCGACGCTCTTACCCGTCACGCCCCCGCGCTCCGGTCGACCGACCGCCGCGGACCACTCCGGTCGGTCCAACGACGCCAGCACGATCCGCGCCGCCGTCGCCACCTTGATGAGATGCAGCCCGCCCCGAAAGACGAAGATCGCCATGCCGGCGACGATGGCCCCGCCGACGACCTCGCGGTTTCCGACCAGGCTCATCGATTGCAACACGCCGAAAAGGCCCGCCGCCACCAACAGCCAACCGATCACTTCGCGGACCCAAAACAAAACCACCGCCGCCCCCTCGCCCGCCCCACCGTCGAAAATGGGTGTACAACTTCCCTGCCGGCACGACTTCGTTAGCCGCCGCATTCCGCAGCAGCGCGTCTTCTCTTCGTACTAGGTCGCCCTCCAAAGAGCGACGCCGCGCCTTTGCGGAAAGCGGCGGCTAACAAATCGATCGCGCCATCCGTCGAAACACCGTCGAAGAGGAAGAGCGGAACCGCCGTCGAATATCCATAGAGTGACCGGATGGCGCCGCGAGGAACAGCGGCGGAACCCCCGACCGGGGTCGACACGCCGAGCGACGCGCTTTCAAGGGAACCGCGGCCGCCGGCCAGCTTCGTTCGATCGTCGGACCCCGTCGGCATCTTGGATGATGAGGAAGAAATGGCCGCTACCGAACGCAACCACGTCGAACCGCCCGTCGTCAAGGCGTCTTCCGTTCCGCCGTCGGTGGAACCGATCGCGCCGCCCGATTGGATCGACCACGCCCGCGAAAACTTCCTCAAGTATCTGCTTTACGCCACCGTCGTGATTCTGGCGGTGGGCGGCGTCGTGGCGGTTCAAACCTTCAACGCCAACATCGCCGCCCAAAAGAACGCAGACTCGTGGCGCGAGTTCTTCGCCGCCGCCAACCCCGGCCAGTTCGAGGTGGTCGCGGAACGGTACGCCGGCACCCCCGCCGGCAGGTACGCTTTGCTGCGCGTCGCCGACATGAAATACAAGACCGCCATCGACGGCCTGTTGAACGACCGCTCGGCCGCCGTCGACGAGTTGAAGGAAGCGTCGAAGATCTACGAGCAGTTGGCCGACGACCCGGTCGCGGAACCGCTCGTCCGGCGCCAGGCGATGCTGACCGTCGGCTTGGCGTTGGAATCGCAGAGTGCGATCGACAAGGCGGTTCCGGTGTACGAACGGGTGAAGGCCGAGTTCGCCGGCTCGCCGGAAGCGGCCCGGGCCGAGATGCGCCTAAAGGCGTTGGCGGCCCCGGAAGCCCGCGCGTTCTACAACCAGTTGGCGAAGTACGAACCGCCGACGCCCTCAAGCGACCTGCCCGACCCGACGAGCGGATTTCCGGCGCTGCCGCCCGGTTTCGGCAAGGCCGCCGGCCTGCCGCCGATGTCCCCCGCAGCGGGGAAGAGCGCTGCGAAGTCGACCAAGCCGCTGATCGAACTGCCGGAGTTTGAAAAGGTGTCCGTCCCGCCGCCGCCGAAGGCGATGGAAAAGAAGACCGACGAACCGAAGGCCGACCCGGCGCCGACCAAAGACGCCCCCGCGCCGGAAGCTCCGAAGGCCGAAGCTCCGAAGGCTGAACCGCCCAAAGAAGACGCCACGAAGCCGGCGGAACCCGCCAAGCCCGCCGAAGCTCCCAAAGCCGAGACGCCGAAGAATGAATCCCCAGCACCGGCGGAACCTGCGAAAAAGGCCGACTGACAGGGGTCTGTCACCTCCAGGCCTCGGTTTGGGAAAACGACCGCGTCGGCGTGCGCCGGATGCCGAAACGTAGGGCGGACCTCCCGGTCCGCCCGTCCTTTGAAGCGAGCTTTCACCGAGTTCGCTTCAACGGACCGGCTTAATCCCCGGCAGGTCGCCGAAAGGGTCGTCGACGGAGGTGGCGGCGGGGTGGGACGGTCGACCGCGATCGGCGAAATACAACCACGCCGCGAAGCCGCCGGCCAGCGTCGCCGGGATCGCCAGCATGAACAGAATGCTGGCCGCGAAGCCGGCCGGCAGGTCGCCGACGCCCGCCGCCGTCTGCACCGTCGTCGCCGTGCCGCAGGTGGGGCAGCCTAGCGCGTCGCCCGCCGCGACGGCCGTCAAAACCGCCGTCGTCAGCCACAGCGAACTCGTCGCTTTTCGTCTGTCAGGCATGGTCGGCCTCCATTCTTCGATCGCGGTTACGAGTCGTCGCGGGCGAGCCGCAACCCCATGAACTGCCAGCGGGCGTCGGTCGGAAAGAAGTTGCGGTACGTCGCCCGGATGTGCCCGCGGGGCGTGGCGCACGAACCGCCGCGCAGCACCATTTGGTTGCACATGAACTTGCCGTTGTATTCGCCGATGGCGCCGGCGGCGGGCTTGAAGCCAGGATACGGCAAATAGGAACTGCCGGTCCATTCCCAAACGTCGCCGAACATCTGCCGCGGGAAGTTGTCCGTCGCCGCTGGAACGGCCGCCGGATGCAGCCGACCCGATTCGACGAACCGATCGGAATCGACGGGAAGTCCGCGGGCGGCCGTCTCCCACTCGAACTCAGTCGGCAGCCGGGCGCCCGCCCAACGCGCGTAGGCGTCGGCCTCGAACAGACTGACGTGGCAGACCGGTTCGTGCGGGTCGATCGGCCGTCGGCCGGCAAGCGTGAACTGCGTCCAGCCGTCGCCGTCTTCCTCCCAGTACAACGGTGCCTTCCAGCCCCGCCCCTGCACCGTCGCCCACCCTTCCGACAGCCACCACCGCGGTTCCCTGTAGCCGCCGGCGTCCATGAACTCGCGGTATTCACCGGCGGTGACCAAACGATCGGCCAGCTCATAGGGATGCAGATACGTGATGTGATACGGGCTTTCGTTGTCGAACGCGAACCCGGCCCCCGGGAACCCGATTTCCCGCTGACCGCCGGCGTACGGCGTCCAATCCACCGGCCCCGGAGCCGCCGACGGAGCGTCGCCGCGCGAGCGATAGATCGGCTGCAACGGGTTCAGCGACAGCAGGTGCTTGACATCGGTCAGCAGCAGTTCCTGGTGCTGTTCCTCGTGGTTCACACCGAGCGTGAGCAGTTCGGCGACGGTTCGGCTCGTCGGAGACCGAGCGTCCAGCGAGCCCAACAGGTCGCCGACGCCGGCATCGACCGCCTTGCGGTAGGCGAAAACCTCGGCGACCGTCGGCCGGGTCATCAAGCCGCGCTGGGAGCGGGCGGTCCGTTCACCGACGGCGTTGTAGTACGAGTTGAACAGGTAGCCGTAGCGCTCATGCACGGGCTTCCAGCCGGGCAGATGGGGCGTCAGAAGAAACGTCTCGAAGAACCAGGTCGTATGCGCGAGATGCCATTTGACCGGGCTGCAGTCGGGCATCGACTGCGGCACCATGTCTTCCGGTTCAAGCGGCTCGCACAACGACAACGTCCGACGGCGCGCGACGTCGAATAGCTCGAAGAGATGGCGACTCGCTTCCACCACACCCACCTCACCCGTCGCCAACCGAACCAATCCGTCGAAGACTATTGAATTCGCCGGTGACCGGGAGTCAAGCAAACCGGCAGAGTCCGACCAACTCGTTGGGCCGGAACTCCTCTCCGATCGTTGGGAGGGAAAGGACGTCCGTCCCCTCGCGGCTTTCGGGCGGACCAGAGTTCCGCCCTACATTCAACTCTTCCGTCCCAGCGTCGAAGCGGCACTCTTTTCGGTCGTCGACCGCCAAAACCGGGGGTTTTACTTCGGCCAGTCGCGCAGTACGCGGCGGGCGGCGAGGTAGCCGGAGGCGCCAAGCACGCCGCCGCCGGGGTGGGTGCCGGCCCCGCACAGGTAGAATCCCTTGATCGGCGTGGCGTAGTTCGCCGTTCCCGGCGCCGGCCGCAGGTGGAACAACTGGTCGAGCGTCATTTCGCCGTGGAAGATGTTCCCGCCGGTCAGGCCGAATACGTCCTCCAGGCCCTTCGGCGACAACACCTGATAGTCGTCGACGATCTCGTCCCAGTTGGTCACGTACTCGCGGATCACCGCGAACACGCTCTCGGCGTATTCCTTCTCCGTCACGGCGTCCCACGGCCGACCGTCGGCCCGTTCGTACGGCGCGTACTGCACGAACAGCGAAAGCAGGTGCTTGCCCGGCGGCGCCAACGTATCGTCGACCACGCTGGGGATGCACATTTCCACTACCGGCCGGGCCGACGGCCGCCCCCACCGCGCGTCGTCGTACGCCCGTTCGATGTAGTCCATCGACGGGCAGAAATGGATCGTGCCGCGGTGCTGCGGCCCCGGCTGCGTACCGGGATACGCCTTGAAGTCGGGCAGGCCGTTCGCCGCCACATTGATCTTCACCGTGCCGCTTTTGAAGCGCATCGCTTTGACGTCGTCGACGAGCCTTTCCGGCAGGTCGAGCGGATCGAACAACCCCAAAAAAGTCCGCTGCGGGTCGGCGTTGCTCAGCACCACGTTCGAGCGGATTTCCCGACCGTCGGCCAGAACGACCCCCTGGCATCGGCCGTCCTTCACCAGCACCCGGCGGACCTCCGCGTTGACGACGATCTCGCCGCGCTGGCTTAGAAAATAGGCGGCCGTCGCGTTGCTGATCGTCCCCATGCCGCCGCGGACGTACGCCCATACGCCGCGCCGGCCGTCGGTCTCGCCCATGACGTGGTGGAACAGCACGTACGCCGTGCCGGGGGTGCGGGGGCCGGCCAGCGCCCCGATGACGCCGTCGGTGGCCAGCCGCGCCTTGAGTTCGTCGGACTCGAACCAGCGGTCGAGGTAGTCGGAAACGCTCATCGAAAACAGGCGGACGAGGTCGTTCGACCGCTTCCGCAGCCGCAGACCGAGCTGCGCCAGCCGCCACAACGACCCCCAACCGTTCGAAGTCGGGTCGACCGGAGGCGTCATCAGCAGCGGCTCGATCACCTGCACCACCTCTTCGAGGTGTTTTTCGTAGGCGAGGAAACGGTCGGCGTCGCGCGGCGAGAACTTGGCGATCTCACGGTAGGTCGCTTCGGGGTCGGCCCAGAACAGCAGGTGGCGGTTGTCGGGAAAAGGTGAAAACGACGACGGATCGCGCGGCAGCAACTCGAAGCCGTGCTGCTTCAGTTTCAGGTCGCGGATGATCTCGGGCCGCAGCAGGCTGCAGACGTACGCGGCGGTGGAGACCTTGTAGCCGGGGAAGATTTCTTCGGTGACGCACGAGCCGCCGACGATCGGTCGGCGTTCCAGCACGAGCACCTTGCGGCCGGCGCGGGCCAAGTAAGAGGCCGCGACCAGCCCGTTGTGGCCGCCGCCCACCACGACGGCGTCGTATGCGTCGGCCGAACTGCTCGTCGCCATGTCCGGACCGTCTCCTTCGCCGCCGCGGCGCCCACCCGTCGGAAGGCCGACCCGCGGCGAGACGAGACGGCAGCTCCAACCGTATCGGGGTAGGAAGACGGCGACTGCGGGACAAGCCGCCCCCGCCCCATTCCCGCCCCCCGACTCGCCGCCGTCGACCGATCGTGCGGGATGCGGAGTTGGACGGGCCCTGGTATCGCCAAGCAGCAGCCCAGGCCGAGCGGTGACAACCTAATTGCAGCGACAGGGTCAGCGGATCACTTTGCGGCTGAAAGCGACGATGAAGAGGCCCCAGAGCAGCGTTCCCAAGAGGGCTTCGACGGCGAGCGGGGCCAGCACCCAGCCGCTGGCGGTGGCCAGTTGGCCGCTGGTGAAGCCGGAGGTGAAGACCGAGATGCTGGTCAGCGTGCTGAAGAGCAGCCGGTTCGGCCAGGCGTCGGCCGGCAGCCCTTCCACCGGCGGATTGCCGACCGTGAAGTGGCCGTAACCGATCGAGTAGACCACCGCGAAGAAGGCGATGATGACCGCCGCCGCCCGCACGGCCCGCATCGGGTTGGTGCCGTAGCCGCAACCGACGTCCAAGAGCAGCCAGTCGGCGAACTGCGCCAGCTTGGTCCACGGCCGTTTCCACGAGCGCGGCGCCGCCCGCCGTTGATTGATCTTGAATCGGTAGAACGCCCAGTCTTCGTCGCCGTAGCGGTGCAGCGACTCGAAATTCCGTTTCAGAAGGCCGTACTCCTCCATCGCGGCCTGAGCGTCTTTCTTACACTCGTTCTGCATCCGCCCTTCGAGTTGGTCGGCGCGAATGAGCAGTCGGTCCGCGACGGCGTTGCGGCAGGCGAATTGGAACTTCGGTCCGGCTTCGATCTGTTCCAAGTAGGCGAAGTCGTGCAGCTTCGCTTTGGAAAGATCAAGCGATCCTTCAAAGCGCGAACCGGTAAGATCGAGCTTCTTACACACCGTGGCGCCGCGGCCGAGGAAGTCGCCGAGGAATTTGCACCGCTGGACGTTGACGCCGCTGTCGCAGTGCAAGCTGCGGAAGTCGGCCACGTCGGCGAACTCGCAATCGATGAAATTCACCCACTGCTCGATCCGGGCCTCCCACAACTTCAACGAGCCGAACTTGCACTGGGCGGCAGTCAAGGTGCGCTCAACATGCACGTTGTCGAGCTTCAGACCCTTGGCCACCGCCACTTGTTTCATTTCAATGCTGCGAATGGTGCTGCCGGCCAACGAAAACACGTCGTCGAAGGAGACGTCCCGGCTTATCTTCAACCGGTCGATCTTACAGCTCAAAAAGCGGACGGCGTCGGCGAACTTGGCGCGGTGGAACGTGACACCGACGAGCGTGCAGCGGCGGAACTCGACCGGCGTGTCGAACGCGCCGCTCAACTGCATTCCGACGATGCGCACGCCGTACACGGCCTTGCCGGCGCGCAGCAGTTCCATCGCGTCCTTCGGCGCCATTTCCCGTTGGCCGCGGTCGCCGGCCGACTCCACTTCTCCAGTGTCGGCGGCGTCGTCGCCAGGGCCGTCGTCGTCGAGCTTGTCGAGGGCCGGGTCGCGGACGGCGTCGGTCATGACGTCAACTCCTTGGGAAACTCGGCGGTCGCGGCCGGAAAGACCGCGCGGGCCTCCGTCAGCAAAGCCTGGTAGTTTCCGTGGTATCGCTGCGAAAAATGAATCAGCACCAGTTCCTTGACGCGGGCCGCGACGGCGAATTCCGCCGCGTCGGCCGCCGTCATATGGCCGTGCTTGGCCGCCTGGGCGGCGTGCGCGGCGGTGTAGAACGAATCGCAGTACAGCCGTTCCGCCTTGTTCGCCAGCTTCAACAGCCCCGGCCGCGACACATCGTTCCAGCGGGTGTCGGTCACATACGCGACGCGCCGCTCGGCGTTGCGAGTGAAGTAGCGGTCGGTCAATTTATCGAGCCGGAACGAACCGCCGTCGATTTCCAACACGGTTTCGCCGGGGGCGCCCTCGGCCAGCAGCCGTTGCGCCTCGCCCAACCATGGACCCGGACGCAGCCCGCCGGCTTTCAGTTTCGCGGCGTCGGGCCGACGGCCGCCGTGTTCCACGAACGCATACGCCAGGCACGGCACGGTATGGTCGACCGGCGTCGCTTCCACCGATCGGCCGGCGTGGCTGTAAACGACCGGGCCGTCCCACGTCTCTTCCGTCACCGTCGGCGTCGGGAATTTGTCGGCGCACCGCAGCACCGCTCGCCGCCGCACCCCCGGCGCCAGCTCGCACACGTCGAGCGCGAGTTTCTGGAACGGAAAGAACGGGAACTCGTAGCTGGTCAACCGTTGATGAATGCGCGAAATGGTCCCCGTCGGGCCGAAGACTGACACCGTCTTGTCGGAGTCGAGGTTCTGACGGACGATCCGGTCCAGGCCGACGAAATGGTCCATGTGGTGGTGCGTGATGAACAGCGCGGCCAGGTCGGCCAGTCGGCGGGCCGGCAGCGCGGCGTTGTCGCCGGCGTCGAAGAGCAAGGCGTCGTCGCGGCCGGGGTAGTCGACGAACAACGCCGGGTCGCCGGTCGAGCCGTTGAGAAGCGTAAGTTCCGACGTCAACCGCGCCGCCATCGGGAGTCCGTTCTGGAAAGATCGGTGTCGAACCGTCGCGGAGCCTCGCACTGCGACGAAGGAGTTTTCGCCGCGTTCCACTTCATCTTGGCCGTCGCGGAAGAACGTTCAAGACGGCGGTGGGCCGGACGGCGGGCGCCAGGCGGAGTACGCCGTCCATAGGCCGAAGGCTACGACCAACGCGCCGAACGGCAGGCCCCAAAACGCCAACAGCCGCACGCCCGGTTCAAGCACGGCCACCGCCGGCTCGCCGGGCTTGTAGTAGACGTCGACCGCGACGCCGACGGGGTAGGCGTCGAGCACGCCCTCGAAGACGTCGTCGGACGAAGCCACCCGGCGTTCGCCGAACGAGACGCGCCGCGACTCATACCGTCGGCCGTCGACGGCGTAGTCATACAGGAAGTCGAGATGGTAGCCGTCGGCTTTCAAAAGAACGGCCGACGCGCGGACGACGCCCGGAGCGGTCGGCCACGACTGGCTGGCGTACCCCGCCGCGACGGTGACGATCGAGGCGATGATCGGCACCACCCCCAGCCCCGCCGCCAACAGGCCGAGCCGTCCACGGACCGTCGCCGACCAGTGCATCGCCACCCCTCGCCTCCGCGAACCATCGCCGTTCCGATTCCCGTGGTCGTCCTATGAAAACCGCCGAGCCGGCGCGACGGTTCAACGTACTTGGCGGGCCAGCGCGTCGAACAGCAGTCGGCCGTCGAGGCAGCCGACGTCTCGCTCGCGCCAAGTGACGACGCCGCGGGTGTAGGTATCGGCGGTCTTGGTGATGGTGACCGGCGAGGGTTTGATCTGGTCGTACGGAAAGCGCCGCACCCCTTCGATTTCGTCGGCGTCGAAGACCCAGCGGTCGCCGCCCCGCTCGATGACGATCATGCGGCGGTAGCTCTTGT
>JBOFFD010001063.1:0-2580 GCA_051648425.1 Planctomycetia bacterium | reverse complement strand
GGCGTCGATCTCTGGCGGGCCTCGACCAGGCGGGCGAGGTCCAGCCGTCTTTCAATGGTCGCACTCGGAACCTTCATGCTGAAATGCATCAGGTCGACGACCAATCGTCGAAAGTAGCTGACCGAGGTATACTTGCCGGGCATCGGTGATGATTCCTCACGGCGGCGGCGGTTCGTCGTCCCCCGACCTTCGAGCTGCTGCTCGCCGATGGACGACGCCGTTCGCCAGGGGAATCCGAAGACCTCGACCGGAACCGGACCCGGCGGCCAAGGTTCACTAAGAACGAACTAACGCCGCGAACGGCTTCACGCCACCGCCAGCATGGCGCGGTATTCCCTGTAGCGGGCGTCGATGTTTTCGCGGGTGATCGCGCGCAGGCGGCCGAGGCTGAAGTCTTCGACCGTGAAGCTGGCCGTCACCGCGCCGTAGGCGACGGCGCGTTTGACGTCGTTTAAATCCGAGCCGCCGGTGCTGGCCAGCCAGCCCATCAGGCCGCCGGCGAACGAATCGCCGGCGCCGGTCGGGTCGACCAAGTCGGCCGTCGGGTAGGCCGGCAGCGAGAAAACGCCGTCGCGGCTGAAGAACATGGCGCCGTGCTCGCCCTTCTTCACGATGACGAACTTCGGACCCATTTCGAGGATCTTGCGGCCGGCGGCGATCAGTTTGCGGTCCTGCGTAAGCAGCAGCGCCTCTTGGTCGTTCATGACCACGCCGTCGACGTCCTTCAAGAGTTCGAGCAGTTCGTCGCGCTCGGTTTCGATCCAGTGGTTCATGGTGTCGCACACCGTGAACTTCGGCCGATTCATTTGGGCCAGCACTTTTCGCTGGCGGGCGGGGCTGTCGTTCGCCAGGAAGAGGTACGGGGTGTCGGCGAAGGCGGGGGGGACGACGGGGTTGAAGGTGCCCAAAACGTTTAGGTGAAGTTCGAGGGTCTCAGCGACGTTCATGTCGCCGACGTACCGACCCTTCCACCGGAAGTTTTTGCCTTCGGAACGGACCAGGCCGGTGAGGTCGACCGGGCGGTCGCGGAAGACTTCCAAGTACTCCGGCGGAAAATCGCAACCGACGACGCCGACGAGGCGGACGGGGG
The DNA here is from genome assembly GCA_051648425.1 of Planctomycetia bacterium. Lineage (GTDB taxonomy): Bacteria > Planctomycetota > Planctomycetia > Kolteriales > Kolteriaceae > JBOFFD01. The sequence continues at coordinate 1,490 of JBOFFD010001063.1, read as the reverse complement.
AAAAGAAGCTGGCGGCGTAGGAGAAGTAACACGCCGACCCGCCCATCGCTTCGCCGACCTCGCCGGCCGGCGTCTCGATACTGTCAATCGCAATCGAACCAACCACCAGCAACGACATCGCGGCGAAGCCTCCGGCGCCTAGACCGCGCGACCGAAGGCCACGGCGGCATCACTTCGCGCGATCGACGCTCGACCGACGCGGCGCGACCGTTTCGTCTTTTCCGACGATTTCGCAGGTCGCGACCGACGTGGTTTACGGGAAACGACGGTTCGTGGGAACTGGGAACTGATTGACCCGATTCGTTCGGCGGGTACACTCGCCGCCGACGACCGCTTAGAGGTTGTCGCGCCGCCGAGCCTGCCCTCGCGGCGAACTCGACGGCGGAGCCGTCGTCGAACGGGGGACGGGATCGGCATTCATGAACACCGGCACTGACATCAGCTCGGACCCGGACGTGGAGTCGCGGAACGCCACCTGGGCGGCGCTTCTGCTGCTGGCGGCGGCCTGCCTCGTCTACGGCTGGGGTCTGAACGACCGCGGCCTTTGGAGCGCCCACGAAGGCCGCGCCGCCCAGAACGCGCAGACGATGCTCGACCAGAAATCGTGGCTCGTCCCCAAACTGTTCATCGAAGAACCCGACGTCCAAAAGCCGCCGATGTACTATTGGCTGACGGCCCTCACGGCGGCCGTCGACGGCGGCACCGTCAAGCCCTGGAGCGTGCGCTTCCCGGCGACCGCCGCCGCCGTCCTGGGGCTGCTCGTCGTCTATCGGCTCGGCCGACGGATGTTCGGCCCCTCCGCCGGTCTGTGCGCCTTGGTGATTCTGGCCGCAACGACCCGTTACGCTTGGCTGGCGCGGGTCGGCCGGATCGACATGCCGTTGATGTTGGTCTGCACGGCGGCCGTCGCTTGGTTCTGGCTCGACTTGGTCGCCGATCGACCGAAGCCGCTCGACGGTTTCGACGAGTCGCCCCGTCGGCTTCGCTGGAGCTTTTTCCTGGTCGCGGCGCTCGGCGTGATGCTGAAAGGTCCGGTCGCGGTCGTTTTGGTAATGCTGCCGGCGCTGACCTATTTCTCGGCGTCGGGCCGACCTTGGATTCCGTTCGTGCAGACCGGCTGGCGTGAAACCTGGCGCGAGTGCCGGGTGCTGCCCGGCCTGGGTCTGACGGCGGCCTTGTCGGCCCCCTGGTTCGTCTACATCGGCTTCGTCACCAACGGCCAGTATTTGAGCGACTTCTTCCTGTACCACAACGTCGCCCGCGCCGTCGGTGGTTCGGAAGGGTTGAAGGGGGCGCCGTTCTGGTTCTACGTCCCTCGCCTCTTCATCGACGCCTTTCCCTGGACGCTGCTGCTGCCGGCCGCTTTGGCGGCCGTCTGGCGTCAGCGCGACCGGCTGCGGTCGCCCGACGACCCGTGGCGGCGGACGAACCTTTTTCTGTTGTGTTGGATCGGGTCGCAGTTCGTTTTCTTCTCGGCGGTGCATTTCAAG
>JBOFFD010001062.1:0-2218 GCA_051648425.1 Planctomycetia bacterium | reverse complement strand
AAGAGCGGCAACGCGGTGATCCTGCGCGGCGGCAAGGAAGCCCGGCACTCGAACCAAGCCGTCGGCCGATTGGTCGAAAAGGCGCTCGCCGACGCCGGCCTGCCGCCGGCCGCCGTCCAGATGGTCGACACCACCGACCGCGACGCCGTCGGTCGGCTGTTGAAGTTGTCACAATTCATCGACCTGGCCATTCCGCGCGGCGGCGAATCGCTCATTCGGCGGGTGACGGCCGAGGCGACCATGCCCGTTCTCAAACACTACCAAGGCATCTGTCACGTCTACGTCGACGCCGCCGCCGATCTTACAATGGCGACCCGCATCATCGTCGACGCCAAGTGCCACCGGCCGGGGGTGTGCAACGCCGCCGAGTGCCTACTGGTGCATCGCGCGGTCGCGGAAAAATTCCTGCCGACGGCCGCCGCCGCGCTGGCCGCGAAGGGGTGCGAACTGCGCGGCTGCCCCGAAACCCGCCGGCTGGTTCCCACGGCGATCGCCGCGACCGACGCCGACTATGCCACCGAACATTTGGCGCTGATACTGTCGGTGAAAGTGGTTGACGACTTCGCCGCCGCCGTCGGCCACATCCAGCGGTTCGGATCGGCGCACACCGACGCCATCGTGACCAACGACTTGTCGGCCGCCCGCCGCTTCACGGCCGAGGTCGATTCCGCCGCCGTCATGGTGAACGCTAGCACCCGTTTCAACGACGGCGGCGAGTTCGGCTTGGGGGGCGAGATCGGCATCAGCACCGATAAATACCACGCCCGCGGACCGTGCGGTCTGAATGAATTGACCAGTTACAAATACATCGTCTACGGCGACGGCCAGACCCGCGACGGCGCATGAATCCGCGACCGATCGCGTTCGGAATCACCGACCTCGACGTCGGCGGCGCCGAGCGCACGCTGGTCGAACTGGTGCGTCGACTCGACCGCAACCGCTGGTCGCCCAGCGTCGTCTGTCTGCAACCGTGCACACCGCCGCGCGGCCGGTTCGCAGCCGATCTTACCGCCGTCGGCGTCCCCGTTCTTTCGCTGGAAGTGAATCGCGCGGGCGACCTGCCGCGGTCGCTTGTTGGTTGGACGCGCGAACTAAGAAACCGTCGACCCGTCTTACTGCAAACCTTTCTGTTTCACGCGAATCTGCTCGGCCGGTTGGCCGCCCTCGCCGCCGGCGTGTCGCACGTCGTGACAGGGGTGCGCGTCGCCGAACGACGGCAAGGCGCGGCGCGGTGGCGCGGCGTCGTCGACGCGCTGCTCGACCCGCTGACGGACTGCCATGTTTGTGTCAGTGAAGCGGTGCGCTCGTTCACGCACCGGACCACTGGCGTCCCATGCCGTCGGCTGCCGGTGATCGGCAACGGCGTTGATACGGCCCGGGCCGACGCCGCGACGGCGGTCGACCGGGCGCTCTTAGGCGCGACCGCCGCTCAGACGGCGCTGGTGGTCTTAGGCCGGCTCGACCCGCAGAAAGGCGTGGCGACGCTGCTGGCCGCCCTGGCGGAACTGGCGCGCCGCCGACCGACCGCGCGCGACGACGTGCGAGTCACGTTCGTCGGCGACGGCCCATTGCGCGCAAGCCTTGCCGCGGCGGCCGAGACGGCGGGCGTGGGACCGATGGTGCGGGACGTCGGCTGGCGGGCCGAGCCGTTCGCGTGGCTGAAGGCGGCCGACGGCTTGGTGTTGGCGTCGCACTGGGAAGGGATGCCGAATGCCGTGCTGGAGGCGATGGCGGCCGGCAAACCGGTGGTGGCGACCGACGTGGAAGGGGTGCGGGAGTTAGTCGACCCCGGCGTCACCGGCTGGCTCGCCGCCCCGCGCGACCCGCGCTCGCTGGCCGACGCCTTGGAGCGGTTCTTAGACGCCCGGCCGCAATGGAAGACCCTCGGCGCCGCCGCCCGCGCCCGCGTGGAAACGTCGTTCACCTACGACGCCATGATCGCCCGGTACGAAGCGCTGTACGACCGCCTTCTCTTACTCCATCCGCGATAAGTTTCATCGGCTTTTCATAGCCCGCCGCGCGAGCAAGGGATTCCTGCTCCGATTGCTTCGAGTTTCGTCGGCGGGCCATTCGACGTCGTACGGTTTTCGGATCCCGTGCTCGCGCGGCGGGCTATAACATCCGCGAACTGGTTTTCCGGGCGGCTTCGCTGGCCCCTTCCCGTTTTGTTCGGCTACAATGAGCGTCGACGCAGCCGGTTTCTTCTCCCGACAACCAA
>JBOFFD010001061.1:0-5418 GCA_051648425.1 Planctomycetia bacterium | reverse complement strand
CGACCGCGACCGCCAGGGTGGTGAACTGCCTGGCGCGGAAGCCGGCGATGCGCTTCTGCAGCAGGATTTCAAGCTGCGAAGCGGCGGCGTCCCACAGGCTGAAGGTCGAAGAGAGAGCGGCGGCGAGCGCGGTCTGCCGATCGCCGCGCGCCGCCAGCGCGAGGCGAACCTTCTGCTGGACGTCGGAAACAAGCGGCTGCAACTTGGAGGTGGTGGAACGGTCGGCGGTCGAGTCGTTGCGGAAGGCGACCGGCAGACCGGTGGTGTCGCCGGCAAGAGCGGCGGCGACGGAGTCGGCGTTGGCGGCGGCGAACGCGACGGCGGTCGACGCGCCATCGCCCGCCGAATCCTTGGCGGATCCCTTTGACGCCGGGTCGCCGCCGACGGCCGTGGAAAGCTGTTGTTGCAGTTCGGGAAGTTTGACGAGGACGGCGTCCATGACGTAGAAGCTGTCGAGGTCGGGGTCGAGGATGAGGTTCGAGGCGTCGCCGACGTGGGCGATCAAGGCGCGGAGGGGGACCAGCGCCTTGTCGGCGGCGGCGCGGGCGTCGGCCGGCGACGCCGCCGCGACCGTTTTCACCGCGGCTTCCACTTCGGCCGCCAACGCCGACGACGATCGGCCGGAGTCGGCCTGGGTGAATTGGGCGCCGAGCCGTCGATCGACTTCCTGAATCTTTCCAAGCGCCGCGTTCAGTCCGGCGGCGGGAGCCGGCGGCAGCCCGCCGGCGGTCTGAAGCAGCAGGTCGTACAGCCCGCGGGTCTGTTGAAGATAGCGAACGCCGTCGACTTCCTTCGCCGCGAACGCGATCGCGGCGTTCTGTTCGCCGACCAGCGAATAGACGAGGTACGCGATCGGCGCGACAAGCAGCAGAACTACCACGGTCAGTTTGAGGGACAGACCGATGCTGCTCCCACGGGACGAAGACTCGGGCATTCGCGAGATCCTTTCGCAGACTGTAAGACAGCGTAACGAGATAGTAAGACGAAGCGGCGCCTCGTCGGGTCAAGCAAATCGATGAAAGCGTCGTCGGCTCGGCCGAAAGGCGAGCGGCAACGATTGGTTGAAGCGGACGCCGTGGGAGCGGACGTCAAGAGACGAACGGTCGGTCAGGCGGCGTCGCCTTCAAGGAACAGCCGGCGGCTGCGCATCAGGCCGGCGGCGTCGATCAGCGTCACCGGGCCGGGCGCCGAGCCGAGCAGCAACGGTTCGTCGCCGCCGAAGCGTTGGATGGGGGCGAGCGAACCGACGTCGATGGTTCGCACTTGCAAGACGGCGTCGGCCAGGACGCCGAACTCGGCGCGGCCGGCGCCCAGCACGATCATCCAGGCGTTGTCGTTCAACCCGCCGCCCGCCATCTCCAGGAAGAGGCGCAGGTCGACGAGGGGCAGAACGTCCCCGCGAAGTTGACAGACGCCGATAAGGAACGGCGGCGCGCCGGGGATCGGTTCGGGTTCGCTGTAGCGGACGGCTACGCGGACGTAGGCCGCCTCGATGCCGAACAGCTCGGTTCCCAGGCGGAAGATCAGCGTCGATCGCGGGTCGACCTGCACCGGCGCCGCCGGCGGCGTGCGGGCGTAGCGGGCGGCGCGGCGGCGCAGAAGTTCGGCTTCGTCGGTGGGTTGGGGAACGATCACGACGGCATCCCTCCGGTAGAAGTATAGGCAGCGCCCGGGGCGTTGGAGACGGCGTGTGACGGCGCATCGCGGCGGACGGTCCACTCGGCCAAGAGGCGTCGAGCGGCTTCATGGTCGGGGTCGAGGAACAAGACTCGGCGCAACGCGGCGACGGCTCGTTCCGAACGGCCGGCGGTGCGGGCGAGGACGGCGACCGCGAAGTGCGCCGGCATCGACAAGGGCCGTCGCAGCGCCCATTGCTCGGCTTCTTCGATCGCCCGCGGCCGATCGACCGCCGCCAGCCGCAGCAGTCGTTCGTCCTCCGCGTCGTCGTCGTGGTGGTCGGTCGAGTCCACCGTTACGGAGGGAGAAGTCGGTTCGTCCTTCGTGAGCCGCGACCAAACGGTCGAGGACGGCGGCGGTGCGTCGGCGACGGTCGCGCCCCAATCCCAGGAAATCGGCCAGGGCGTCGAGCACGGTTCGCTGGGCTTGCGATAGGCGACGCCGAACGGCCCGGAATGGATTTCAAACCCGAGATGTTCGCCTAGGAACGGATCGCCGGCGCCGGTGACCAGCCAGCCGCCGGGGGCGAGCCGCTCGAAAAACCGGGCGGCGACGGCCTCGACCGCCTCCGGGGTGAAGTAGATCAGTACGTTGCGGCAGAAGACGACGTCGACGGTCGACCACCCGTCGATCGGGTCGAGTTCGTCGGGGCCGGCCAAGTTGTACGGCTGGAAGTCGACGCGGTTGCGGACGAGGTCGGCGACCTTCCAGCGGGGCTTGCCGGAAGGCGTGGCGCCGATCGGTTCGAGGAAGTCGGCGGCCAGCGGGGCGCCGTCGCCGCGCAACGACCAGGAACCATAAACGCCGCGGCGGGCGACGCCGAGGACGTGCGTGGAAAGGTCGGTGCCGAGAACGCGGGCGTCGTACCAACCGAACCGTAGCAGGGTCGCGGCCAAGCTGTACGCCTCTTCGCCGGTGGAGCAGGCGGCGCTCCAGACGCGCAGCGGGCGGTGCAGGCCGATTTCGTTGCGGAGGGCGGCCAGCGCGGGCAGCGCCTGGCCGACCAGGAAGTCGAACTGCGACCGGTCGCGGAAGAAGTAGGTTTCGCAGACGACCAGTTCTTCCATAAGGCCGGCGTAGCGGGTTTCGTCGCCGCGAACGAGTTCGAGATACTCGCGCGGATCACGGCAGCCGGTCTTCGCCATCGCACGGGCGATGCGGTCGGCGACGTCGGCGGTGGGAACCTCGCCCAGTCGCAGGCCCGCGCGTTCTTCGATGAGCCGAAGCAACGCCGACCAAACCAAGGGGGCTTCCCGCAACTCCGGAAAAACCGTCACGGGTTCGCTCCTTCCAGGCCGTCGATTTTCGCCAGGGCGGCGTCGAGGCCGCGGCTTTCGGCGGGCGAGAGAAAGGCGTCGAGGTCGTAGACGAGCACCATGCCGTCTTCGCCGGCGGCCGCCCCCGCCACCACGCCGCCGTCGACCGACATCGCCGACCGATCGTCCATGGCGGCGGTCGTCAACTTCAGCGCTTGGTCGACTCGCAGGGCGACCAGCCGCGTTTTCGTTTCGACGACGACCAAATGCTCCGACGCCTGCAACGGCCGGGGCGGCATGTTCAGCCGACGGCGGACGTCGAACACGGGAATAGGTCGGCCGCGCAGGTTCAGCAGCCCCAAGACGGCCGGCGGCGCGCCGTACAGCGGCGCGAGTTCGACCGCCGGCAGCACTTCGCGCACCTGGGCGGCGGGCGTCGCCAGCCGTTGGTCGCCGACCTGCGACAGCAGCACGGAAGTCGTCGGCTTCGCGGCGCTTTTCGCGGCGGCCGGTGTTTTCACGGGAACGGCGGTCACGATTTCCGTCCCTTGTTCACGCCGACGTCGTTGCTGCGGGTGGCGGCAAGCTGGGTCGTTCCGGATTCCTCGTCGTCGCTGTTGCGACCGCCGAGCGTCTGCCGCAGCACCATGCACAAATGGTTGACGCGGTCGAGGAACGCAAAGCACGAACCGGAGCGCGGACCGTCGGAAAAATCAACGGCCAGCTTTACCTTCCCCGGCGACTCGCGCCAGCGGAACGTGACGATCAGTCCGTGTCGCCGGCCCAACAATCCGCCCCAGCCGCCGGCCCCGTCGAACTGGATGACGGCTTCGCCTTCGCCGTCGGTCGAAAACTTGGCCCGCCACTTGGCCGCCAGTTCCGCCAGTTTCACCAAGAGGTCGGTGTCGCGGATTTGCACGGCGAACAAGCGTTGATGATACATGGCGATCGGCGACGAGCCTTCCGACGACCGGCACGCCTTCAGGTAGGCGTCGACGAACGCGGTGCAGGTCGGATAGCGCCGCGCCGGATCGAGTTCCAAGGCGCGGGCGAGGACTTCGGCCACCGCCCGCGGCGCGGCGGGAGCCAATGATTCCAGCCGACGGGCCGGCTCGAGGCACTTTTTCACGAGTAGGCCGACCGACGTACTGGCCGCGAGCGGCGGCCGACAGACCATCAACTCGAACAGCGACACCGCCAGCGAGTATTGATCCGACCGCCCGTCGCCGGCCTCGCCGCGGGCGATTTCCGGCGCCATGTAGATCGGGCTTCCCAGCACCTTCGTTTCGCCGTCCCGCCCAGACGCCATCCGCACCGTCGCGAGCGCCTTGCTGATGCCGAAGTCGGTTAGGTAGACGTGGTCGAACTCGTCGAAGAGGATGTTGTCGGGTTTGACGTCGCGGTGCAGGTACCCGCGATCGTGCAGGTGGTCCAACGTGACGGCGAGGTCGGGCAGCCATTCTTGCTGCTTGGCTAGTCGCAGGATTTCACGCCGCCTCGGCTCGACCGCTTCAATGCGCTGCTGCAGGCTGCCGCCAGGCAGAAAGGCCGAGACGAAATAGGGCACGCCGTCCTCTTCGCCCAGGTCGAGGACGCGGACGACGTGCGGGTGCCGCAGCTCGACCAACGAGCGTACTTCCTGTCCGAAGAGTCGGGCGTTCTCCGAGCTGCTCAGCAGCTTCGGGCGGGGCGCCTTGATGACGACGTCGAGTCCGACGCGGGTGTCGCGGGCGAGGAAGACGAACCCCATGCCGCCCTGGCCCAGCAGCTTTTGGACGACGTAGCGGGTTCCCGCCAATCGTCGGCCGATCCACGGCAGTTCATCCTGTGACGGAGAGACTTCATAGCTCGGCATGGCGGGCAACGGAGTGGCCGGCGGGCTCATGCTGACGTCCTTTGTTTCGTGAACCCAGGGAGCTGCGTAGCTCTTGGGAATACAAGTGCAGCAAACTGTAAAGCAACACCAGTGCCGAACGAGAGCGACAGCGCGACTTTTAGCCGACTTTGAGCAAACAACGCCCACGGCACGGTTGTTTTTCAGCCGATAACTTCCTACGGGACAATAAGAAACGACGAATCGACTAACAGCAACATTTGTACGCAAATCGAAAGAGTTGGTTGGCAGAGCCGGCGGCGGCTCGCCTCATTTTGATAGGTTATCAATTCGGCTGCTCGGCCCGGGTTTTCCCTGATTCAGGCCGTCGTGCGCGAATTCTACTCCTTCGGCTTCGGCTTCGCTAGGCCGCACGGCGATTTCCTTCAGCAAAATCGTGAACTTTCTTTCGTATGTAGCGACGATGCGGCCGTGCCTTCCAATATGGGCGGCGACGCCTGGTTGATGACACTTAGGGTTTCGCGCCGCTTTTCTAACAGCGAAACTTTCCGGAGCGAATGTCCGGGCGGCCAACAGGCGGAGGGTGCATCGTTGGGCGACGAGATCGACCTCACGGAACTCGAGCGGCAACTGTTGATGGCGGCGGCCGTC
>JBOFFD010001060.1:0-1843 GCA_051648425.1 Planctomycetia bacterium | reverse complement strand
CGACGGCGTTCCTGCGCATGAACGGCAGCATCACCGACGGCGCCGGCAGCGCCCGCAGCGCGACGTTGGAACTGTACGATCCGCTGCGGGTGGTGGGGACGCCGGTGGCCGGCCGACAGGTTCCGTTGGAATCGGATCTTACCACGCCGCTGGGCTACTCGTTGTCGCGCGGGAAATTCGGCAACGTCGCCTTGAAGGGGTTGTTCGACGGCCAGCAGTTGGTCGACCGCTCCGGCTTGTACATGCTGCACCCTTACGACAAAGGTAAGATACCGGTCGTGATGGTGCACGGGCTGTGGTCCAGCCCGCTGACGTGGATGCACGCCTTCAACGACCTGCAGGCCGACCCGGTTCTAAGATCACGGTATCAGTTCTGGTTCCTCTTCTACCCCACGGGCAACCCCATTCCGCTGTCGGCCGCCCTGCTGCGATCGTCGCTGGCGCAGGCGCGGTGGGCGTTCGACCCGGACGGCGCCGACCCGGCGCTGGATCAGATGGTGCTGGTGGGGCACAGCATGGGCGGACTGTTGTCTAAGATGATGCTGCAAAGTTCGGGCGACGAATTGTGGAAGATCGTCGCCAACCGGCCGATCGACGAGTTGAACGCGGACGAACGGGAAATCGATCGGCTGCGACGGCTGTACTTCTTCGAGCCGCAGCCGTACGTCGGCCGAGTGATTTTCCTCGCCACGCCGCACCAGGGCAGCCCGCTCGCCAATCGGCTGATCGGGCGGCTGGGCGCCTTCTTCATCCGACTGCCGCAGGGGATCGTCAAGGCGCGGAACGAGTTGGCGCGCGACAACCCCGACTTCTTCACGCAGCGCTACAAACGGCTGCCGACGAGCATCGACAACCTGTCGCCGAACGACCCGATCCTTCAGACGGTGGCGCGGCTGCCGCTCGACGGCGCGGTGCCGCTGCATTCCATCATCGCCAACCGACCGGGGGCGCCGCCGCCGCCGAACGGGTCCGACGGCGTGGTGAAATACGGCAGCGCGCATCTAGACCAAGCCGAGTCGGAAGTGGTGGTGCCGGCGGGACACGTTTGCAACAACCATCCGCTGGCGATCTTAGAGATGCGGCGGATTCTCTTAGAACATCTGAAAGCGGTGGACGGCGGCCGGGCGCGGCCGACCACGCTGCGGCATCCGCCCGTCATGCCGCCGGGCCTGTCGGCGTACCAGTACCAACCGATGATCGAAGGAACGGGGCGGGAACCCGCCGCGCCGTATGAAACGCCGGTCGCCCCGCCGATCGAACTCTTGGGCAAACCACGTTTGGAAGCGGCGGCGCCGTAAGGCATGCGACGCCGTACGATGCGAAGCCGTCGCGTTTCCGTCGGAGCCCGAAGCGTCAGCGAAGGCCGGACGGGACGGCTCGCTGCGTCGAATCCGGACTCTTCTCAGCACGTCGCTCCGTTCGGACCTTCACTGACGCTTCTGGCTCTGAAGGAGGTCCGACGGAGATTAGGCATCGGGTTGCAGGAAGAGGGCGGCCATGACGACGGCGGCGACGGCGACGGCCAGGACGGCGTAGCCCAGGCGCGTGAAACGGCGGTAGTCGGCGTCGGAGACGAGGGCGCCGGGGGTCCAGGCGACGGCGTTCTGCGCGTCGTCGAGCACCTTGAAGACGCCGTCGACGAACGCCTGACCGGTGGCGGGGTCGCGGCCGGTGCCGGCCAAGTAGACGCCCGAAAGCGGCAGAGGGTCGGGGGCGTCGGACAGGATGAGGCGGTGCAGGAGGCGGGCGAGCCGGCTTTCGCGCGACTGCCAGGCCCAGACGAACTGCAAGAGAAGTTCGTTGGCGTCGAGGCCGCGGCCGCCCGAGGAATCGCGGACGGCGT
>JBOFFD010001059.1:0-1847 GCA_051648425.1 Planctomycetia bacterium | reverse complement strand
ACCTGCACTTCGGCGCCGGTTTCCAGTTTCGCGGTCTTGCTGACGTTCGTCGCCGTGTTGCCGCGGGCGCCCGGTTCGGTGTATTCGATCCGCAGCACCATTTGGTCGGGCGGCGAGAAGGCGATCGGCTTTTCGTTCCAGAAGGTGATCGAGTACTGCTCGTTTTCCTTCAGCCAGACCGAGTCGTCGCCGACCTGCGCCGCGGTAAGGGCGGGCTGCTCGAAGGTGTCTTGATCCATGAAAACGTAGTTGTCGCCGTCGCGGTACAAGTACTGGTACTTGGCTTCCATGATGTCGGCGGCTTCCAGGCTGTCGCCGCTCTTGTAGGTGCGGTCGAGGACCGAGCCGCGGACGAGATTGCGGAGCTTGGTGCGGTAAAGCGCCTGACCCTTGCCCGGCTTGACGAAGTTGCATTCGATGATTTGATAGGGGTCGCCGTCGACGATGACCTTCAAACCTTTTTTGAAATCGCTGGTGTTGTACGACGAAGCCATCTCAGCACCCGTGCCGTGCGACCGAAACAATCCGTAGACTTAGACGCGCGAACCCAACGCGGACGCAGGACTCAAGCGCCCATGCATCGTATCGAAAAAGAGTCGGCAAGCTATCTGGAAACTGTGGCGCCGCGCTGGACGAAACTGCTGGCGCAGGCCGTCCGCAACACCGACGAACTGTGCGACCTGTTGGAATTGGACGATGACTTCCGCGCCGGGGCGCGGCGGGCGGCGGCCGATTTTCCGTTGGTCGCGCCGCGCGGGTTCGTCGCCCGCATGAAAAAAGGCGACCCGAACGACCCCCTGTTGCGCCAGGTGCTGCCGGTTTCGCAAGAGACAGAAGCCGCGCCGCCGCTGTACGCCGTCGACCCGGTGGGCGACGGCCGAGCACTGCGCGCCCCCGGCTTATTGAAGAAGTACGCCGGCCGGGCGCTGCTCATGGCGGCCGGCGTCTGCGCGGTGAATTGCCGGTACTGTTTTCGACGGCACTACCCGTACGACGAAACGCCGGTCGGCCTGGACGAATGGCGGCCCGCCTTCGACGCCCTTGCCGCCGATGCGTCGATCCACGAAGTCATTTTGAGCGGCGGCGACCCCCTCACGCGCACCGACGATTGGCTGCGCCGCTTCACCGATGAACTCGAACGGATTCCGCACCTCGTTCGGTTGCGGGTGCATACCCGGCTGCCGATCGTCTTGCCGGAGCGCGTCGACGACGGCCTGGTCGGTTGGCTGCAATCGACCCGTTTCGCCACGATCGTGGTCGTCCATTGCAACCATCCTGCCGAACTCGACGCCGACTGTCTCGCCGCGCTGGAACGGCTGCGCGACGCGGGGGTGGTGGTCATGAACCAGGCGGTGTTGCTGAAGGGTGTCAACGACGACGCCGACGTTCTTTGCCAGCTCTCCGAGCGGTTGTTCACCGCGGGCGTGCTGCCCTACTACCTGCACCAGTTGGACCGGGTGGACGGCGCGGCGCACTTCGAGACGCCGCCGGCGGTGGGGCCGGCGCTGGTCGCCGAACTGCGGCGACGGCTGCCGGGCTACTTGGTTCCGCGGCTCGTCCGCGAGGAGCCGGGCGCCGATTCAAAGACGCCGATCGGCTGCTGACGAACGGTCTGAAGGAAATCCGCAGGGAAGTCAAAGTCCGCCGCCTCGTCTTTGCCGATTGTGTGTCGTCGATCGTGCGAAACGGCGTGGAACCGGCAGCTTCATCGGCATCGAATTCGCCGTCGTCGTGTAGACTTTCCACGGTCGGACCCAGGAGGGTCGAAACGGCGGGAGGTGGATCGTGCGGACGTTCGGCGCGGCGGGGTTGGCGGCGATCATCGCCGTCGGGGCGGTCGAGTCGGC
>JBOFFD010001058.1:0-1950 GCA_051648425.1 Planctomycetia bacterium | reverse complement strand
TTCACCACCCGCACGGTCGAATACCTCTGGTGCGGGCTGCCGGTGGTGTACAACCCGTTCTCTGAATTGAGCGGCCTCGTCCGCGACTACGACGCCGGCTGGATCGTCGACCCGGCCGACCTGGCGGCCGTCGAGAAAGTCGTCGAGGAAGTCTTAGACCGGCCGGAGGAGGTCCGCCGTCGCGGCGCCAACGCCCAACGATTGGTGAAAGAACGGCTGACGTACCCGACCACCGGGGCGCCGCTGCTGCGTTTCCTGGAAAATCCCACGCGCCGACCGAGGCCGGCGCCTGCTAAGATTCTGCCGATGGCCGACTACCACGCCTATCTGCGCGTCGAAGCCGAGTACAAGGAACTGCATAAGTCGCGGGCGCTGCAATTCGCGTTGCAATTGGGCGCCGTCCGTCGGATGGTGCTGCGGCTCTTGGGACGAAAACCGTGACGCACCCGAACGCCCAAATTCGCAGGGAACTCGCCCGGCAACTGCACGGCGACGGCGTCGAGTTCGGTCCCGGCTGCCACCCGCAGCCGCTCGGGCCGCACGTCACGCGCGTAAGATATTGCGACGCCCACGACCGCGCCGCGTTCTTAGAGCTATTCCCCGAGGTCGCCGACGAAATCGACGGTTTCCCCGCGACGATCGATTTCCGCCTCGACTGCGCGAAGGAACCGTTCGTCGACGCCGTCGGCCGGTCGTCGCTCGATTTCATCGTCGCCAATCATCTGTTGGAACATCTCGTCGATCCGCTGCGGTTCCTGGAACAAGCGCACGACGTCTTACGCGACGACGGACTCCTCTACATCGGCCAGCCCGACAAACGGGCGATGTTCGACCGCGACCGTCGGCGGACGTCGCTGGAAGACGTCGTCGACCGGCACCGCCGCCGTGAAACGGAACTGAGCGACGCCCGCATCGTGGAATACGTGAAAACCGTCGACGCGCCGGCGACGCCGTTCCATGAGCACAGCCCCGACTTCGCAACCGAGGCGGCCCGCCATCGGCGTCGGTCGCTGCACGTCAACGTCTGGCTGGTCGACGACCTCTTGGCGGTGTTTCGGCACCTCGCCGACGAACTCGACCGACCGTTCGAACTGATCGACGGCGCGACGACGCCGTCCGAGTTCCTTCTTATCTTCCGCAAGTCGCGCGACCCGGCCGCCGGCGGCCGTTTCCCGCAGACGATGGCGCGGTTGTGGATAGAGAGCCACGAACGCTGGATGCGGGAGGAATGGGGCCGACGGTTCGCCGTCTTGGAACAAGTCTCGCTCGACCTGCACAAACGAGTGATGGATCTGGACGAACGCGCGCGCGAAACACAGCGTTTCATTCAGCGACTGAAAAGCATGATCCGCCGAATCCCCTTCTTAGGCCGCCGTTTCACTAAGTCCGAATCTGATTGACAAGTCGACGGAGTTGGTCGTCGAGAGGAAAATGACGTCGCGTTTCGCCGAAAGCCCTTGTTGAAGTCGATGAAAACCAAGGGTTTTTCCTTGTTTTCGGTCATTTTGGAAGCCCTGGGCCGAGAAGGGCCGGGCATTCGGGGCTGAAATCATTTAAGACCGCCCGACTGTTCGTCGGTTTGAACCAAAGAGCTTTCAATTCAAAGCTACATGACAACAAACCGACGCGCCGACGGCGGCCTCGTCAATCGCCGTCATGCTAAGTCGTCGTCGAACAGCAACCCTTGAACCTCGCCCCGCGGTTCGTCGTCGGTTGGGTGCTCGGCCGCGGTTCGGCCGGCCAGTTCGATCAGCGTCGCCAAGGTGTCGGCGTCGGCCGGCCTCTTGTCGAACCGCCGCCTGGCCATTCGAGGAAAACGCAGCGCCAACCCCGCCTTGTGCCGCGTCGACGGCTGAATTCCCTCGAAGGCCAGTTCAAAGACCAACTCCGGTTTGACGACCCGCACCGGACCGAACTTTTCGGTGGTGTTGCGACGGACGAAGGCGTCGA
>JBOFFD010001057.1:0-2135 GCA_051648425.1 Planctomycetia bacterium | reverse complement strand
GAACTCCGGTCCGCCCAGGAGCGGCGCTGTGACGGAAGTCCTATCTTCTCCAACGCTCGGAAACGGAGTTTAGTCCTCACGCTCCTCCTGGGCGGACCGGAGTTCCGCCCTACATTTCACTGTTTCGACCCAACGTGGGAATCAGACTTTTTCCTGTCGCGCGCATCGAGTTTAAGATCGGCGCCGCCGTCGCTGCGGCCGCCGCTAAGATCGGCATCACCGGGGCGCGCATCCGCGGGTTGCTCCAGTACACGGCGTGGACCAGCGTGAAGGCCAACACGACCGCCGCCGCGAGTCCCACCCCCGGCTTCGGACCAACGGTGCGGTACGCTCGCGTCCACTGCCAGAGGGTTGTCAGCACGGCCGCGTACAGAACGCCGTAGTAGCCGAAGCACGCCCACCGAACGGCCGCGCCGCCGCCCGCCGGGGCGGGGGACCAGAAGGCCGCGACGTGGAAAATCACCGACCACGCCGCCGCGCCGGGGTTGTTTTTCATCCAGTCGACGGCCAAGCGTTGGTACGCGGCGTCGCGCGTCCATTCGTCGGTGGTCGTCAGTTCCGCGATGGCGGGCGGGACCGGCGGGGTCCAGGAAGCGAACGCGGCGCGATCGCCCGTCGCCGCCACTTTCGCGTAGAAGTCCTCGTTCATCCCCAGCCACAGGGTGTAGCCGCCGTGGCTGGTGGTATAGGTGAACCGTTGGAAGACGAACTGGTTGCGGACGGCCCACGGCGCCGCGACGACCAGCGCCAACAATCCGACGACGACCGCCTCGCGCGACACCCGCCGTGGGGAACGGCGTACCAACGCGGCGATGGCCAAGCCAGCAAGCCACACCAGCCAGACGGCCCACGCCGTCGGTCGAGCCAACGTCCCCAACGCCAACAGCAGCGCCGTCGTCGCCCGCCACCGCCAAAGGCCGGCCCCCGGCTCTTTCGGCTTCATCGACCAGGCGTAGACCAGCGCCGTCGACAGCAACGCCGACAACGGCTCGGTCATCACCTCGCGAGACTGTTTGTAAAGAAGCGGATCGAACAGCACCAACACCGCCGCCGCGACGGAGAACCGCTCGGCCCCCCAGACACGGGCCAGTCGGGCCGCCAAAATCGCCGTCCCTAAGACGGCTCCGTTGTTGACCAGCCACACCCACGCCCACGGTTGCTCGGAAACGAAGACCCCCGGAGCCAGCAGCAGCGGATACAGCGGCGGACGGTGGGCGGACGCAACGCCGGTGGATGGGTCGGCGTAGACACCGGTTTCGACCAACTGAACGGCGAAGGCGAGGTAGCCGTCCGGGTCGACCAGCCGACCGGCGGCGTCGACGGCCGGCGGCCGTAGCGAGGCCCAAAGCAGCACCGCTAGGACCGCGGCCGTCGGCCCGGCGAATCCGCCCCGGCGGTCTGACTTTAGACGTGACGACGGCAAGGGCGTAGAACAGATCTGTTTCACGCGATCGACGCCCCCCGGCAGCGCCCCCGGCCGGCGGCCTCCCCTGATTCTCTACAAGGATGTTATGTGCAACGCACGGCCGATTTCCTGATTCATCGCCGCGTTCCCCTTTTCGTCGCCGGCCTCGTCGTCACCGCCTTCTTATACCCGGCGACCTGGTATGTGAAGTTCGACCGATCGGTGGCGTCGCTTTTTCCGCCCGGCCATCCGCAACTCGTCGCCTATCAGCGGGCGGCCGCCGACTTCGGCGGCGATTCCACCCTGCTGGCGGTCTACACCGACCCCGACCTGCTCACCGCCGCCGGCATGAAACGGCTGAACAACCTCGCCAGCACCCTCGGCGACGTGCCCGGCGTGACCAAGGCGACCTGCCTGGCCGACCTTCCCCGACCGGGCGTCGTCGCCCTGGCGAAACCGCTGCTCTCTTGGTTCGAGGACGCCGAGCGACCTCCCGCCGCGGTGGCGCCCGGCCTGTTCGACGGCTTCTTCGGCAACGCCGCCGTCGCCGCCCCACTGGCGTCCGCGACCACTCTCGACCAACTTCGCGGTGAAATCCTCGACAGCCCGCTCTACACCGACATTTTCCTCGGGACCGACGGCCAGACGACCGCCGTCGTGCTGATGATCGACCGTCAGGCGATGGCCGACGGTCGGTTTGAAGCGTCGGTGGCCAAGATGCGCGGGTTGC
>JBOFFD010001056.1:0-2216 GCA_051648425.1 Planctomycetia bacterium | reverse complement strand
TCGTTGGCGTAGCGCAGACCGCCTTCGACGGCGGTGAAAGCGGTTTGACCCTTCGGCGGGTCGCCGCGCAGCGCCATGATGTTTTCGATCCCCTCGGCCGACGCCTGCTTCAGCCAGCCGCGGATGTCGTCGACGGTCGAGCCGACGCAGGTGAAGTGGGCGGTGACGGGCAGTCGGCAGCGACGGCGGATTTCGCGGCAGATTTCCAGGGTTTGGTCGCGGGTGGTGCCGCCGGCCCCGTAGGTGCAGGAAATGAAGCCGGGCTTGTACGCCGCCAACCGTTCGACGATCTTATACATCGGCTCGAGGCCGTCGACCGCTTTGGGCGGGAAGACTTCGAAGGAAAGGCCGAACCGGCCGTCGGCGTAGACGTCGCGCATCCGCATGAAAACGATCCTTCGTGGGTCGCGGCCCAGGGGCCGCCTCTGCTGGTCGCAAACCGGGGGCCGGCGTCGGTCCGCCCCGGTTGGGTTCGTCATCCCAAGCCGAACTTCCTTAGTTTACTCGAAAACGTCGTTCGTGGAATCCCCAACAGTCGCGACGCCCGCGCTTTATTGCCGCCGGCGTTCCGCAAGGCGTCGACCAGCCGTTGCCGTTCGACCTCGTCCAGCTCGTCGACCAACGACCCCGCCTCGCGCCGCGCCGCCGCTTCCGCTCGCGCGAAGAGGCTTGCGCCGGCGTCGACCGCCGTCGGCCAGTTCTTCGTCGCGCCGCCGTTCCCTTCCGAAGCCGTTCGCCCCCCCTGCCGCCGCGCGTGCAGCTCCGGCGGCAAATCCTCCGGCGTGATTTCCGGGCCGGCGGTCATCACCACCGCCCGTTCGACGACGTTTTCCAGCTCGCGGATGTTGCCCGGCCAATCGTACCACCGCATGAGGTCGAGCGCGTCGTCGGAAACGTCGACCACCTGCTTGCCCGCCTGCTGCGCGTACCGCTGCAGGAAGTAAAGCGCGAGTTCGGGGACGTCGTCGCGGCGGTCGCGCAGCGCCGGCGTCATAAGGCTGATGACGTTCAGCCGGTAGAACAGGTCTTCGCGGAACCGGCCGCGACGGATCAGCTCTTCCAACGGCTGGTGGGTCGCCGCGATGATGCGCACGTCGACCGTCATGGTTTCGCTGGAACCGACCGGCTCGAAGGCGCTTTCTTGAAGCACGCGCAGCAGCTTGGTTTGCGTCTCCAACGTGACGTCGCCGATTTCGTCGAGGAAGATCGTCCCCTTGTGGCCGAGCTGGAAGCGGCCGACCTTGTCGCGGTGGGCGCCGGTGAAGGCGCCTTTTACATGGCCGAACAGCTCGCTTTCCAAGAGCATGGGGGCGAGCGCGGCGCAGTGGACCTTGACGAACGGCCCCTTCGCCCGCGCCGAGTTCCGGTGCAGCACTTCCGCCAACAGCGACTTGCCGGTGCCGCTTTCACCGCGGACGAGCACGGTGGCGTGGCTGTCGGCGATTTTGCGCACCGACGACAAAATGCGCTGCATGGCGTCGCTGCCGCCGCGCAGTTCGCCGGGGTCGACGGCGGTCGGCGCGCCGGCCGACCGACCTTCGGTCGGCGCGTCGCCGTCGTCGCGCGGATGGTCCAAGAGCGGGGCCAGCAGTTGCTGCCGCTGCTGCCGACCGACCTTCGCCACCTTGTCGCGCAGTTCCTCGTTGAGCCGTTCCAGCGTTTCCTGGGTTTCCGCGGACTGCAGCGCCAGCGTCGTCAGCGCGGCCATTCCTTGCAGATATTCAAGGTCTTCGCCGCCGTACATGCCGTCGGCCGGCGGCCCCAACAGCACGAAGCCGCGCAGCCGTTGATCGATCATCAACGGCTGCACCGCTTCCACGCCGTGCTTCCGCAACAACAGCGCGGTCGGGTCGCGCGACAGGAGCGGCCCCGGACCGGCTTGCAGCAGTTCGCCCGACTTCAGCGCCCGCACCAGCGGATCGTCGGCCGCGAACCGCAACGGGTAGGTGCGGTCGCCGACGACGTGCCACAAGACGTAGGCGTCGTCCGGGTCGCCCAAGTAGCCGGCGACGTCCTGTGCATTGAGTACGTCGCGCACCAGGTGAAGGCTGCGCTGCACCACCGTTGAACGGTCGGCGAGCTGCCCCACCGCTTCGTCCATCTGCCGGATGGCCCGCTCCAACTGGTGTTTTTCGCGGTAGAACTTTCGGTCCAACACCTTCTGGACCTGTCCGCGCAGCGCGTTCAGAACGATGAGCACCAGCCCCATGAAGGCG
>JBOFFD010001055.1:0-2441 GCA_051648425.1 Planctomycetia bacterium | reverse complement strand
CGCCGGCTTCGTAGACGCTGGACGGCCCGCCGGAGAAAATGACGCCCTTCGGCCGAAGTTCGCGGACGCGCTCCGCCGACAGGTCGTGTCGGACGATCTCGCAGAAGACGTTCTGCTCGCGGACCCGCCGGGCGATGAGTTGGGCGTACTGCGACCCGAAGTCGAGCACCAAAACCCGTTCGCGGCCGGCGGCCGCCGACCCGTTCACTGAGGCGCTCGGTTCGACCGTGGGGGCGGCGCCGGGATCCGTGGACATTCCTTGCAATCCTTCCATCGCTCGTCGAGCCGTTGCGCCGACGAACCGGCGGCCGATCAGCGTCGGCCGGGTGCGCCGCAAACAGCGATTATACACCGCCACGACCGCAACGGCGAGGAGCCTGGACCAGCCGTTACGGGTAGGGTCATTCATAGTTTCAACTTTGCGTTGAAAAGCATTCGGAAGGCGGCGCCCAGGTCGGCGGCGACGGTTTCCACGGGCCGCTTTCACGTTGCCGTTCAGTCGCTTCAGCACGTGCACCGCCGTGTTCCGCAGCGCCGCCGGCACCGGCGGCGCGTTTCCCTTCCGCACCCGGCCGCCGTCCTCGCCCAGCGTCACGTCCTTCACCCACTGCAGGCCGTTCTCGATCCCCCAGCGTCCGCGCGTCAGCTCCCGCAGCCGCGCCGCGTCCGCCTGTTCCGGCGGCAGGCTCGTGATCCCGTACGCCGCCTCCACCGTCGTCTTTCCCTTCACCCGCCGCTCCCGCGTCGGGCGGAACCCCTGCTTCAGCCCCTACCAGCGGTGGTGGCCGCCCAGACATGGCGTCGCCGTTGACGATCCTCCCCCGCCGGTCGGCCGGCAGCAGCCCGCGCAGTTCCAACGCCGCCTTGCGTTCGTTGGTTTTGGCGTCGACCCGCACCTGGGCCAGCACCGCGCCGGCCTGGGCGGCGTAGTCCGACGGCAGGTGGACGCCGAGGATTTCACCGTCGCGGCTGCCGCGCAGCGTCTTGCCGTCGATGGCCAAAACGTCGACCGATCGGCCCTCGGTGGCGAGCCGGGCTTCGAGCCAACGTGGGACGGCGGCTGCCGGGGTCGTCGACGGCGAGAAAGGCGTCCTGCGGGGAAAAGGGGGCATGTTTCGGCTTCAAGGTGATGGACGGAGTCCCCACCGCTCGCCTTCAGCGAAGCCGCTTCCACCATTCGCGGCAATCTCAATCGTTGAATGACCCTGAACCCGGAACGAGGTCCGCCGACTTCCGCTTGCGAAGAAAACGCGGTGGGCGTATCGTTTCGCGGCATGACGTGGAATCGAATCCCGATCCAAGGATGGATGGCGAGCATGAATGCGTGGACGGTGGTCGCGTATTGGCTGGCGGCGACGGCCGCCGCCGACGGTGGCGGAACGTGGCGGCTGCAACCGCGCTATTTGCCTGGCGAAGAACAGGTCTACCGTGGCACGCTGACCGAGATCAGCGTCAGCGAAGGCGTGCGGTTCGAGCAGCCGTTCGATCTGGAAATGATCGCGCTGACGCTTGACACCGACTCCAAAAAGACGTCGGTCGTCGGCTGCTTCACGGTGCGCAAGCTGCCGACCACGGCCGACGAGAAGGCCGCCAAGACGGAAAACATCGTCAGTTCGCACTTCGCCAAGGTGAAGGTGAACCCGCAGGGCGGAGCGGCCTGGGCCGACACCGGCGCCACCTTCGATCTGGCGCCCGACGGCATGCCCGCCTGGGAACTCGGTTCGTTCGTCGAGACGCCGGCCGAGGCGGTTTCCGTCGGCAAGCAATGGGTGTTGAACCCCGCCGGCCAGCCGCCGGTGGTCTGTAAGGTAGTCGAAGCCGAGTCTGTTCTTGGCTCGCCCTGCGTGAAGATCGCCTGCACCCAGGCTTCGCCGAACTGGTCGGCCGCCGACGTCGACCTCGCCGCCTGGAGCAACGAAACGACCGTCTGGATCGACCGCAAGACCGGCCTGCCGATGCGGCTGCACCGCAAGTTCGACGTCCGCAAGCCGGGCGACGCCGCCCCCAGCCGCACCGTGCTGGTGAAGTACGACCAGACCAGCAACGTCCGCTACCACGGCCAGCTTCTACAAGATCGCCGCGACGAGTTCGTCGCGTCGCACAAGATGCAGGCCGACCTTGAAACGCTCACCGCCAACCCGCAGGACATCCGTCCGGGTCGGGTCGCTTCGCTCAAGGCGGTCATGACGGCGCAGCTGGCCAAGCCGACCGTCACGCCGTACCGGCGGGCGCTGGTCGACATGAAGAAGATCATCGAACGGGCGGAGACCGATCCGAAAAGCTTCGCCGCCGAGGCCGTCCGTCTGCCCAGCCAGGCGCGGATCGTCGGTCGGCCGGCCCGCAACTTCGTCCTGCGGGTTTTGGAAACCAACGAATCGCTGAACCCTAAGAAGCTCAAAGGGACGACGGCGGTCATGATGCTGGTCGACCCGACCGCCCGG
>JBOFFD010001054.1:0-2624 GCA_051648425.1 Planctomycetia bacterium | reverse complement strand
AATTCAGATCCTGCCACGCCCGGTCGTACAGCGCGCGGGCGCGGCCGCGCAGCGCTCGGGCGTCGGCGACCGGAAGAAAGCGTTCGGCCTGCATCATCACCACGACCTTGCGGAAGTCCTGCGCCGCCCACGTTTCGGTTGGAAACTCCAACTCCGAACGGCGGTCGAGCGTCGGCGATTCGTGTAAGAGAAACGCCGCGTAGTGTTCTAGACAAGCGGCCGACCAATGGCGCAGCCGGCGGGCCGACGACTCGACCGCCTGTTCGGCGCGCAGCACGTCGTACATCCAACCAAGAACGCGCAGACAGACGGTGTAAGACCAACGGCGTTCGAGGTCGTTCAGTTCGAGGGCGGAAAAATCATCGTCGGGACGGACGACGCGGCGGACCAGGTCGTCGGCCCGTCGCAGCCAGCGGTCGTCGCGGGTGAGGCGCCAGGCGTCGACGTAGGCGCGCAGCGAGTTGGCGGGGCCGCGGCCGGGGCCGTGGTAGTCGTCGTCGCGGGTGCGGCTGGCGAGGCCGGTGGGGCCGTCGTCGACGACGCCGAGCCAGACGCGGCGGCCGTCGTCCATGGCGGCGACCCAGTCGGCCAGTTGTAAGACGGCGTCGCGGGCGGCTTGGTCGCCGGTAAGACGGTGGTAAAGAAGCAGGCCGTTCGTGTAGTTGTGTTCCGACGACGGTCCGCCGCCGAAGGATTGTTCGCCGGGCCGACGGCTGGCGGCGGAGTAGCAGCGGTGGCCGGCCAGGCCGGCGTCGCGGTAGTGGGCGGTGTGCCAGAAAAGGCCGCCGTTGTACGCGGGCTTGTCGGCGGCGGTGTGATACAGATCGACGTCCATCACGTGGCGGGCGAGCGGATCGGCGAGCGTCCAGTCGTCGACGCCGTCGGTCTGAAGCCAACGGCGCAAGAGGCCGTGCAGCAGGTCGTACTGATTGTTGTAGTGCGAGATTAAGACGTCGCCCGCCGGCAGCGGTTGCGCTTCGTGATCGGCGTAGACGTCGCCGAAGTTGCGCCAGCCGTACTCGTCGATCCAGTCGCGGCGGTGGAAGAGCGACCCCCGGCCGGCCGCCTCGGTAAGATACATCTTCAGTTCCGAGGACGATTCGTCGGTGGACGTGTAAGGTTCCCGGTGTAAGATCTCGCGGCGGTCCGCTTCACTTAATCGCGGCGGCGCGGCGAAGGATCGTAAGACGCCGGCGGCGCGCGGTGCGGCGGTCGGCGTCCAGCGAAGCAGCACGCGGACGGTGCGCCGCTCGCCCGGCAGCAGTTCGTACGGTTGGTCGGCGACGGGAAACAGGCCGATTTTGACGCGGCCGGGTTCGACGCGCAGGCCGTGGGGGAACTTTTCCGCGAACTCGGGAATGGCGATCTCGAAGTTGCCGCCGTCGGTCGTGGTCGCGCGGCAGTGCGGCGCGGCGATGAAGCCGTCCCACTGCAACGGGGGGTGCGACTGCCGAAAAACGTACCCCGCGCGGGGCGCGGCCGGAGCGCCGTCGGCGCGACGGTGGTTCGGCGAGAACCAGAACGGCCGGCCGCTTGCCTGCTGCACCAGGTCGATCGCGGCGGCGGGGTTGGGCAGCGGGAAGAAGTGCGACCGTTCGTCAAGGCCGTCCACCACGCCCGACGCCAACGTCGCCGGCGGCGTGATTTCGACGGTGAACGAACGGAACCAGAGCGACCGCGGATCGCCCGAATCCCAACAGCCGCCGGGGTGCTGCGCCGCCCGCCGGTTGACCAGGGCGAGGCGCAGTTCGATCCAGCCGGGGTCTTCGAGACGAAGCGGCTTTACAGCCGCCGCGACGTGAAAGTCGCGGCCTAATCCGAAGGGCGGCACGACGAGGGGATGGTCGCCGGCGTTCGACGCTGCTTGTTTAGGCGGAACCAGGTCCGGCCAAGTCCACGCGATGGTCGACGACGCCGGGCGGCGAAGCGATCCGACGCGGTTCCAGCGGAAGCCGAGCATCGAATTAGGCCGACCGGGTGAGCGCCGCGTGGGGGCGGGGCGGCACGGAGTCGTCGGCTCCGCCGACGGTGTGTTCTTCGGGAGAGAGGGTGATGTGGGCGGCGCCGGTCCAGGCCAGCCGGCCGGCGAAGACGCGCTCGGCCTGCACCGCCCGGTGGTGCAGCCGCCAGAAGATGTATTCCGGGAAGGTGGCGCGGCGGGGTTCGTAGGCGCGCTCGTAGCCGAACTGTTCCATCTGGCGACCGGCGGCCGCTTCGATCCGTCGCACCACGGCCGGCTCCAGTTTCCGCAGCCATTTGCCGAAGTTGCGGGCCTTTGGGTTGTCGTTCATGTAGGCGACGAAGCCGGCCAGCGCCACCGGCTGGACCTTGCCGACGACGAACCGCTGCAAGTCGGCGAATACGGTCTCGGGGTCGGAAAGCAGGTCTTCGTAACGGAAGGAGAAATAGCGGCTCGGCCCCAGCCGCTTGCCGACCGCTTCGGCGTGGGCGGTGTGTTTGGACCAGTCAGCGGCGGCGGTGAAGACGTTGTTGGCGCCCCAGGGGAAGCGAAGGATGGAGGCGGCGACGTCGCGCGGGTCGCGGACGATGTGGACGATGCGGGCGTCGGGCAGCACGCTGAGAACGGCGTCGAGCCGACCGACCAGCAGCGGGTCTTCGTGGCC
>JBOFFD010001053.1:0-1528 GCA_051648425.1 Planctomycetia bacterium | reverse complement strand
GCGCGTTCGCAGGCGTTCAAGACCCGTCGGCCGACGTCCAACTGCGCTTGGCGCTCCAAGTGTACGCGGATAAGACGCCCGATTTCACCAACCGTTGGTCCGACGTCGTCCGTGGCGGCGCTTCCGGCGAAGCGCTGCGGAGCGAAGTGCAACGCATCGCCGATTCGACCGAACTGCCGGCTGAGAAAATCGCGATGGAGCGGCTTCTCTTGGACTACGACGTCGCCTCGGAAATCGCCTCCAACGCCTACATTGAAGGCGACGCCAAGGATAAAAAAGGCCGGCGGAATTTCCTTTCCATGCCGGTGTACGAGTCGCTTCAGGCCGTCGAGCCGTCGAACTCCGGCGGCTTCTACGACCTCGGGCAGGTCAACAGTACGCTGCACTACACCCGCGACGCCGTCGAGCAGTACGCGCAGGCGCTGGCGATCGACCCGCTGAGTCGCGACGCCGCCGTCGCCATCGACCGCGCCAGCACCGAACTGAATCCGAAACTGGACGGCTATTTCCTGTACGACGGCCAGCAAGGCCGCGACGGTTTGGCGACCGTCAACCGGTTTCGCATGGGGACCTTGGGAAGCTATCCCTTGGGCGACGAGAACGAGTTCATGCAGCTCGGCTACGTCTTCGCCAGCTACGACCCGGCCGACGACCGGCCTCTCACCGGCAACATTCTCGTCGCCCGTATTCAGAAGCGGCTGGGCCGACGGCTGCCGACTTTCACGGAAATCAACTTCGAGGATTTCCCCGACCGCCTCGGATCGCGCGTGACCTTCGATACCGGCGCGACGTATCTTCACAGCGACGTGCTTCAGTTCGGCGCCGGCGGCTTCTTGAACAACGTCGTCCAAAACGGCGAAAGCCTGCGGCAGTCGATCTATCGCGGCGGCGCCCGCTTCAACGCGGTCTACACCCCCAACCGTCGCTGGGTCGCGGGGCCTCAGTACACCGCCGCCTGGTACTCCGACGAAAACATCCTGCATCAGATGGACTTCTTCAGTCAGTTCCTGGTGTCGTACGCCCCCTGTCAATTCAAACTCGTACAGCAACTGGTGACGCAGTCCTTCACCGAACAGACGACGTTCGGGCCGAACGCGCCGAACGACCTTCGCGGCACGATCCACCCCTACTTCGCCCCCGCGAACTTCTACTACTACCAACAGCGTTTCGAGTGGAAACACTGGATCAGCCGCGACTTCTCGGAAGACACCAACCAGTGCTGGTACGAACTCCACTACGGCATCGGCTTCGACGACGCGATGGAAATCTACCACGAATTCAAAGGGTTGACCCACCTCGATCTGAAGACGTGGCTGACGGTGGGCACGGAGCTGAAACTGGTGCGGTCCGCGGTGTACAACAACGATTTCTTCACGGCGTTCGTCCAGCTTCGCTATCCCTGCACGCCGCAATGACGCCCAATCACCCCAGAGGCAGCGCTTGTCGGCCCGGCAGTTGCACCGGCGCGGGCGTATCTTCTCCCGTCCGCACCAGTCGGAACAAGTCGACGGCGCCCACCGGGTGCGGC
>JBOFFD010001052.1:0-3219 GCA_051648425.1 Planctomycetia bacterium | reverse complement strand
CCGAGATCAGGACCGCTTGCGAACTCGCCTGCCGCAGCGCTAACCGATCGGCTTCCTTCGCGACATCCCACCAACGTCACGATGAAACCGATCCGTACGGGCCTCCGTGCCGATCGACGAGGCTCGAACCACCGCCGTCTCTTGAAGACGGCGGTCGACTCGAACCGCGTCGGCCGTCACGGCCGCCAAGCACTCCTTGCGTCGCACTTGGTCGACGCCGCGGGGCTAACGGGAGAATCGGTAAAAGCGGGGCTTCACAATGAGTCAATATGGTAGATTGAGACACTGATAGGCAATTTAGGCGGATGAGTTAATAAGCCGCGCCTGTGGGTGGCAAGGAAATGCACCGAACCCCGGCAGTCCGGGAGTTTCCGGCAAACAGGGAAAAGACCAGGCCGCTACCAGATTGGTTCGCGCCGTCCGCCCCGGTTCCTTCCTTGGTACTGAGGAACAGACAGGTTGTTGCGCCAACGGACTCCGAGAACCGTTGGGACGCAAGGGGCGAAAGTAGGGCGTGGCCGCTGGCCCGCCACGGGGGGGGCGCTGGGACGTTCGGCCCCGATCGAAGCAAGGATGCGCCCCGATCGAAGCAAGGATGCGCCCCGATCGCAACAACTGGGCGGGCCAGCGGCCACGCCCTACGAGAGCCGACACAACCCGACGCGATGAAGCGGAATCGGCGCATCCCGGGCGGCGGTCAGGGCGTCAACGGCTGCCGGCGGGCCGGTTCCGGCAAGGCAAGCTGCAACAGAACGGCGCCGGCCGCCTTCCAAGGAGACCCACCGGCCGACGCCGTCGGTTTGCGGCGGGCGTATTCCGCGGGGCGGGTTTTCGGGGCGGGGCCGTGGTCGACGCCGCCGGTCGTCGGCAACGGTTGCGAAACCAGCGCGGCGAAATCGTAGGCGTGGTACGGCTGCTTCCAGGCCGGGGTCTTGTCGACCGCCGCGTTCGCCACCCACAACTTGCCCAGGCCCGGCGCCATCAGGGCGTTGTGAAGGTTCGACTTCATCGCCACCGGGGCGTCCATCAACCGGATGGCGCGGTCGATGGAGAACGTGCCGCCGGCGGTCGTTTCGCGGGTGAGCCGGCAGAGGTTGTCGTAACGGTCGCCCGCCGACAGCAGCACGGTGTTCGGCACCGGCGTCGGCAGGCGTTCGTGCTTCTCGCCCGGCGCCACCACCCGAAAGACGTCGGCGCCGCCTTCCATGCCGACGGCCCGGTTCGATTTGGCGTCGGCCATCACATAGTAGTACTCGCAGGTGCGCGGGGTGTCGCGGAAGATCGCGATCGCTTCGTCGAGGTCGTCGGCTTCCTCCAGCACCCGCCGCACCAGGAACGCCATCGGCGTTCCCGACCACTTGCCCGCGCCGGCGCCGCCCATCTCGCCGATCGACACCTGTTTCCGGTTCATGCCCGTCACGCTGCCGATGAACCCGGCGTACGTCACGTTGCAGAACGGAATCAAGCCGTCCGGCTCGGCCACCACCAGCACCGCGTGCGCTTGCAGGTTCCAGTCGACGGCGTAGTCCAGCACCCGGCCGTGCAGCAGCGTCCCGCAGTCGGTCGTCTCCTTCAAGAGCGCGAAGCCGCTGCAATGAAACAGTTCCGGAATGGAATTGGCGGCGTACACCTCTTGCACGTCCAAGCCGATGGCGTCGGCGATCCCTTGCATTTCTTCCATGTAGCGGGGCGGAATATACCGTCGCTGCTGGCGGAAGATTCCCTGGACGACCTTCTTCGCGGTCATCTCCATTCCCAGGAACTTCAACGTCGCCTCGCGGCCCTTCACGTCGAACAGGTAGTGGATGAGATCCAGGATGTCGGCCTTCAGCAGCGTCCCCTGTTGGAAGCCCATCTCATAGGGCGTCCCTTTGACGTGCAACACAAGGCCGCCCGAATCGGTCCGTTCCAAGTAACCGCGACCGCAACGGCCGACGATCTCGCCGGCCGTCGCACTACCGGTGAACGTCGCGGCGACGACGCAGACCGCCGAGAGCAGGAAGAGCCGCCGTACCGCCTTCGTCATCGCCGCACCTCTGTCGGTCGCGCCGCCGAACGCCGCCGCTTTCCCACGGGGCCGTCCCACCGCTCGCCGCCAGCCATCGTACCCGACGACCGGCCGCGCCGCAAGCGCCGCCGCATGGGACCGCCCGCGAACAAATAGACGCGACGCTCAAAGCGGCGTACGCTTTCCCCGGCAGCACCAACGCATCCGCGAGCCTTTCGGAGCCGAATTCGATGAAGCCGTTTTGGCAAGGTGTGTTTCCCGCCGTCACCGTGCAACTGCACGCCGACCAATCGCTGGATCTCGACGCCACGGCGAAGCACTGGGAAGCGCTCATCGACTCGGGCGTTGCCGGGCTGGTCGTCTGCGGTTCACTGGGTGAAAACCAAACACTGGACCCGCAGGAAAAGCGGGCGGTCGTGAAGCGGGCCGTCGAGGTGGCCGGCGGACGGGTCGCGGTCTTGAGCGGCGTCGCCGAGCCGAGCACGGCGGCGGCGATCCGCTACGTGGCCGACGTGGCGGCGGCGGGGGCCGTCGGCGTCATGCTGATGCCCGCGATGAACTACAAGGGCGATCCGCGAGAGATCGTCGCCCATTTCAAGGCGGTGGCCGCCTCGACGGCGCTGCCGATCATGATTTACAACAACCCGATCGCCTACGCGAACGATATCACGCCGAAGTTGTTCGCCGAACTGGCCGAGATTCCGAACTTCGTCGCGCTGAAGGAAAGTTCCGGCGACCCCCGGCGCATCACCGATCTGCACAACGCCGTCGGCGACCGCTACGCGATCTTTACGGGCGTGGACGACCTGGTCTTAGAATCGGCGATCTTAGGGATCGACGGTTGGGTGGCCGGCGCGGGCGTCGCGTTCCCCCATGAGAACCAGTATCTCTGGGAACTCACGCGCGCCGAACGCTGGAGCGAAGCCCGCGAATTGTACCGCTGGTTCACGCCGCTGATGCACCTTGATACGCACATTAAGTTCGTGCAGTACATCAAGCTGGCGGTGCAAGAGTGCGAACTTGGAAAAGAATGGGTGCGCGCGCCGCGGCTGCCGATCGTCGGGGCCGAACGGGAAGCCGTGCTGAAAGTGATCCACGACTCCATTGCGAACAAACCGACGATTCCTTCGTCCTGGCGGCCGGGTACTTGGGTTTGATCGACGACGATCGAACGACGCGACTCTTACACTAAGAAGCCGACCATGCGGACG
>JBOFFD010001051.1:0-2039 GCA_051648425.1 Planctomycetia bacterium | reverse complement strand
CGCTGGTGCTGTACAGGGTCGGTTCGCCGCCCAAATTGGCGGCGATGGTCACTTCGGAATAGGGGACGGCCGGCACGCTGGAAGAGGGCGGCACGGCGAGACCGTTCGGCGGCGTCGACTTCCGTTCCTCGTTGATGTGTCGCAGGAGCGCGGGGGTCAACATCGGCATTTCTTCGCGCAGCGGCGCGGCGATCGGCTGCTGGGTCCACGGAGAGAGGGCGGCGGCGATGGCGGCGGGCGTCTGGTAGCGGTCGGCGGGCGACTTCGCCATCATCTTTTGCAGCACGGCCGCCAAACCTTCAGGCACGTCGGGCCGCAGGGTGCGGATCGGCGTCGGTTCCTTGGTCTGATGCGCTAGGAACTTCTGCGGCAGGCCGAGGTCGGCGAACGGCGCCTTGCCGCTGAGCATGAAATAGAAGGTCGCGCCCAAGCTGTAGACGTCGGTGCGGACGTCCACGTCGGAGGTGTTGATCTGTTCGGGCGAAACGTAGTCGGCGGTGCCCAGGATGCTGGAACCGTCGTGCTGCTGGGTGAGCTTGTCGTTGGCGTCGTCGAAGAGCCGGGCCAAGCCCATGTCGAGGATTTTGACGACCCCCTGCCGGCTGAGCAGGATGTTGGCGGGCTTGATGTCGCGGTGGACCCAGCCGCCCTCGAAGGCGTGCTGCAGGCCCATCGCCGCCTGGGCGATGTAATGGGCGGCGCGGGCGACGGCCATCTGGCCGCGCAGTTCGACGATTTCCTGCAGACTGCGGCCGTCGACGAACTCCATGACGAGGCAGAAGTAGTCGCCGTTCTTGTCGAGGTCGAAGGCGCGGACGATGTTGGGATGGTCGAGCGACGCCACCGCCCGGGCTTCACGGAGGAAGCGGTCGACGGCCTTCTGCGACCCGACGAGATTGCGGGTGAGCACCTTCAAGGCGACCAGCCGCCGCATGAAGACGTGTTCGCACAAATAGACGGCGCCCATGCCGCCGGTGGCGAGCAACTCCATCAGCCTGTACTTCGAGTTCAGAACGAAGCCGCGATACCGCCCCTGCAGAAGCTGCTTGGCCTGATAGGTGGTCAGCAGTCCTTCCTTGACCAACAGGACGGCGAGCGGTTTGGGCTGATCCGGCCACTTGTCGGTGACGCGGAGGCGACCGACGAAGGCGTCGAGTTCGTCGTTGGAGATCAATTCGCTCTTGCGGACAAGATCCACGAGTAGTTCGCTGCGGTTCGCGGTGGCGTTCATGCCATTCGTCCTCGTCAAGTCGCTCGGGGGGACGCCTCGTCCGTGCGGAGTTCGCCCGCGAGCGGGGTTTGGTTCCTTTGAAGGATATCGCGGCGGCACCCTTCGACGGAAGCTCGTACCACGCAAGTGGTCGACTTCACGCGAAGAAACCAGCCGAAGAGTTCCAGTTTGACGGTGGTTTGGACGGAAAAATCGGCCGAACCGTCCATTTACAGCGCGCCGTCGGGCGTCAACCAATCTTAGTGCCGCTGAGGCCGGCACCCGTGCCGGTGCCGCCGTGATAGGCCATCGCACCCAGTTCGGGGATGTCGAGGCCGCCCGGTTCGTACTCCGGCTTCACACGCAGCGGCGTAATTTTGTCGCTGATCTTAAACCAAATGTAGGCCATGAAACCGCCGAACGACAAAACGACGACGACATTGATGATTTGGGCAAGGAGTTGGCCGAGGTCGCCGTAGAGCAGTCCGCGAACGCCGTCGCTGCCGAACTCGGTGACGTAGGCCGGACGGACGACGCCGTTCCAGCCGGCGCCGTACTTGCCGTTGGCGAAGAGGCCGAGGGCCAACAAACCCCAACAGCCGTTGACGCCGTGGACCGAGATCGCGCCGACCGGGTCGTCGACGCCGCTGTCTTCGACGAACAAGACGCAGACGACGACGAGGCTGCCGGCGACGAGGCCGATGAGGACGGCGGCCCACGAATCGATGAACGCGCACGAGGCCGTGACGGAGACGAGGCCGGCCAACATGCCGTTGCACAACATCGACGGGTCGTGCTTCATCCCTTTGATTTCGAGCATGAGCACGGC
>JBOFFD010001050.1:0-2540 GCA_051648425.1 Planctomycetia bacterium | reverse complement strand
CGTCGGCCAGCGCGACGTACACCAAGCCGACCGGCTTCGTCGGGGTGCCGCCGCCCGGACCGGCGACGCCGGTGACGGACAGGGCGTAGTCACTGCCGAACTTGGCCCGGCAGCCGACGGCCATCGCCTCGGCCACTTCGGGGCTGACGGCGCCGACGGAATCCAGTAGCGAACGCGGCACGTCGAGAAGTCGTTCCTTCACCGCATTGGAGTAGGCGACGACGCCGCCCAGGTAGAAGGAACTGCTGCCGGGCACGTCGGTGAGCTTGCTGCCCAAAAGGCCGCCGGTGCAGGACTCGGCGGTCGAGACGGTTATACCGCGGCCCGTGAGCATTCGGGCGACGACTTCGGGCAGTTCGTCGTCGCCCTCGCCGTAGACGAGGTCGCCGAGTTTCTCGTAGATGTAGGCGACGTCGGCGGGGATGGCGGCTTCGGCGGCTTCGGGGCTGTCGCCCGACGAAACGATCCGCAAGGAGATGGTCGCCTCGGACGCGGTGATGCCGACTTCGGGCGATCGGCCGCGGCGGATCATGTCGCCGAGCTTTTCCTCGACCGTGGCCTCGCCGGCGCCGAAGCAGCGAAGGATGAGGGTACGGATGGCCCGGCCGCCACCGAAACGGGCGGCGACGCGCGGCAGCACCCAGTCGTCGAACATGGCGAACATTTCGCGGGGGACGCCGGGCATGCAGACGATCACGGCGCCGTCGACTTCCATCCACAGGCCGGGGGCGGTGCCGTTGGGGTTGGGAATGGGGGTGGCGCCGACGGGGAAGAGGGCCTGCACGCGGTTCCGTTCGGGCATGGTGCGGTTACGGCTGGAGAACATCGCCTGGATGGCGGCGAGGGATTCGGGGTCTTCGATTAGGCCGACGCCGGCGGTTTCGGCGACGACTTCGCGGGTGAGGTCGTCGGCGGTGGGGCCAAGGCCGCCCGTGGCGACGATCAGCTTCGCGCGGCCGAGGGCGTGGCGGAAGACGTCGACGTTGGCGTGGCGGTCGTCGGCGACGGTGGTGTGGTAGCCGACGGGGATTCCGTGTTCAGTAAGCCGGCGGCTGAGCCACTGCGCGTTGGTGTCGAGGCTTTGGCCCCAGGTCAATTCACTGCCGATAGAAACAATTTCCGCTTGCATCATTTCGACTTCTAGTGTGCATTCATAAGACGTATCCAAGCGGGACGCTCGGACCACTGGACGGCGCCGCTATGATAGGTTGGGCGAGCGTGAAAAGCCCATCGAAGTCAGGGTCGACGGGCCAGCGCGCCCGGAAGACGCCGAACAGGAAACACGAGGCCGGTCCCTCGTGAACGATTTCAACCCGAGGATTGAATGAAGGAAGCTCCGCCCCGCGAACGAGCCGGTGATCGGCCGTCGAGGGACGTCTCGCCGTACCGCACAACCTCGGTGGTCATCCGACGACCGTTCCCCCCCTCCGTGCTTTAAGCGCCCGCCGCGTCCGACCGACGGCTTCCACGCCGCGGCGATCTTCGTTCGATCGTCGCGCTATGGCCGTAGTTGAAAAGACGCCGTCACCGAACAAACGCCGCGGCGAATCCCGTCGCGACCGCCGTCTAGATACCAACGATCAATAAACGATTACAGGGCCGACTCATGACCCAGACTCTTGAAGCCGAAGCCGAAGAAACGATCATCCGCTCCGACGTCCGCAACGTCGCCATCGTGGCGCACGTCGACCATGGCAAAACGACGCTGGTCGACCAGATGCTGCGTCAGTCCGGGCTGTTCCGCTCGGAGGAACTCGACAAGCTGAAGGGGGGCCAACACGGCCTCATCTTCGACTCGAACGACCAGGAACGCGAGCGCGGCATCACCATTCTGGCGAAGAACTGCGCGCTGCAGTACGGCGATTACAAGATCAATCTGATCGACACGCCGGGCCACGCGGACTTCGGCGGCGAAGTCGAACGGACGCTGGGCATGGCCGACGGCTGTCTGCTGTTGGTCGACGCCGCCGAAGGGCCGTTGCCGCAGACGCGGTTCGTGCTGAAGAAGGCGTTCGACGCCGGCCTGAAGCCGATCGTGGTGGTGAACAAGGTCGACCGGCCCGACGCCCGCCCGACGGAAGTGTTGAACATGGTCTACGACCTGTTCATCGACGTCGGCGCCGACGACGACATGCTGGACTTCCCGTTCCTGTACGCCAGCGGCCGCGACGGCTGGGCGACCGACAAGTTGGGCGAAAAAGGCGAGACCATCAAGCCGATTTTCGACCTGATCATCGAAAAGGTGCCTGGACCGTCGGTGAAGCCGACGGCGCCGTTGCAGATGTTGGTCAGCAACATCGAGTGGTCGGATTACGTCGGTCGGATCGCAGTCGGCCGAATCTATTCGGGCTCGGTGAAGCGCGGCGAGCGAGTGACGCTGATGAAGCGCGACAAGAACGTCGTCGACCAGGTCGAAAAGCTGCTCGTCTTCGACAAGCTGGGCAAGCGGGAAGTGGAACAGGTTTCGGCGGGTGAAGTCGCGGCCATCATCGGGCTGGACGAAGTGGAAATCGGCGACACCATCGCCGCCCTCGACGCCC
>JBOFFD010001049.1:0-6518 GCA_051648425.1 Planctomycetia bacterium | reverse complement strand
CTTTTGAGGCCGGCGATGAAGTCTTCCAGATAGGCGATCGCCTGCTCCAGCGTGACGGTTTTCTCGACCTCGAATTCTCGCGACGGCGGCATCGGCGATCGGTGACTCATTTTGCATTCTCCCACTCGGACGACGAACTTTCCGCTTTCAATATAGGGTCCGACGTCCCGAGGACGAAACCGCTGCGCCGCCGAAATCTTTTGCCTTGCATTCTTGTTAGCCGCCGCTTTCCGCAGCGGCGCGTCCTTTGAATTCGGTCGTCGGCGCGGAACGGACGCGCCGCTGAGGAAAGCGGCGGCTAACAAGAGGCTTGCCGGGGCGGAACGATCAGCCGATCAGCTTCTGGAACAAACCGTAGGCGTCGTCCCACGCCTTCGACGGCCGGGGCGTGAAATCGCGGGTCGGGAACGACCGCCGGACGACCTCCCGCAATTCGTCGAGCGATTGCAGTTCGCCCATCGCCATCGCCTGCACCAACAGGTTGCCGACGGCCGTCGCCTCCACTGGCCCCGCCACCACCGGCATTCGGCAGCAGTCGGCGGTCCACTGGCTTAAGACTTCGTTCTGCGAGCCGCCGCCGACGATTTGAATCACGGCGATCGGTCGGCCGGTGTTGGCCTGCAACTGCTCCACCGTCCAGCGGTAGCGCAGCGCCAGGCTTTCCAGGCAGCAACGCACCAGGGCGGCGTCGTCGTCGGGGAGCGGTTGGCCGGTCCTTTTGCAGAAGTCGCGGATGACGGTCGGCATGTCGGGCGGATTCAAGAAAACCGGGTCGTCGGGATTGATGATCGACGCCAAGGCGGGCGAGGCGGCGGCCATCTGCGTCATGGTCGAGTAATCGTACTCTCGGCCGGCCCGCGCGAAACTGCCCCGGCACTGCTGCACCAGCCAAAGGCCCATGATGTTCTTCAGAAACCGAATGACGCCGCCGACGCCGCCCTCGTTGGTGAAGTTCCCTTTCAGGGCCTGCGGCGTCAAGATCGGCTGCGGCGTTTCGACGCCCATCAACGACCACGTGCCGGAACTGAGAAAGCACCAATCGTCGCCGCCCAACGCCGGTACGGCGGCGACCGCGGCGGCGGTGTCGTGACCGGCGGTGGCGACCACCTGCAGCGACGCCGCCGACGTCTCCAGGGCGACGTCGGCCGACAACGGCCCCAGAATCGTCCCCGGCTGCACGATTTCCTTCGGCAGCAGGTCGGGTGATAGTCCAAGCTTCCCCAGCAGGTCGCCGGCCCAGGTTCGCGCGCGGGCGTCCATGTACTGCGTGGTCGAAGCGATCGTGTACTCTGCGGATTCCACCCCGGTGAGGTAATAGTTCAACAGGTCGGGCACGAGCAGCAGCCGGCGGGCGCGCGACAGCGGACCGTCGGGGCCTTCCGCGGCCAAACCCATCCACTGGTACAGCGAGTTGAACGGCAGGAACTGAATGCCGGTGGAGGCGTACAGCGCCTCGCGGCCGACGGTGGAAATCGCCTTGTCCATCATGCCGGCGTAGTGGCCGCCGCGGTAGCAAAGCGGCGGCTCGACCGGCAGGCCGTTCTCTTGAATCAGGCCGAAGTCGACGCCCCAGGTGTCGATGCCAACGGAAACGGGCGCGCCGGCGCGGACGCTGCGCTGGATGCCGACCTTAACGTCGCGCCACAAGCCGAGGAAATCCCAGGAAAGGCGATGCTTCAGGCGGACCGGCCCGTTGGCGAACCGGTGGGTTTCCTCAAGCGCCAGCCGCTCGCCGTCCCATCGGCCCAAGACGGTCCGTCCGCTTTCGGCGCCCAAGTCGACGGCTAGGTAGTTCCGCGTCTGCATGTCGTCCTCGAATTGGCACGGCGTGGCGGCCGGCAGCGTCGGCCGCAGGGAAAACACCTCAGCCGACGGCCCGACGGCGTCCATCGACGAAGGACGGCGGCGTCGAGGCGGCGGCGATGGATCGGCTGCGACCGAGCGGTCATCTTAGGAGAGGAGGGGCGGTCGCGGCGAGACGGAAAGTTTCACCGCAGATCACGGGCGAAGCGATACCCGACGCCGCGCACGGTTTCAATGACGCGGGCGCACTTGCCCAGCTTGTGCCGCAGCGACCGGACGTGGACGTCGATGGTCCGTTCCAACACGATCGTTTCGTCGCCGATGGCGGAATCCAACAGGTCGGCGCGGGTGAACGCCCGTCCCGGCTGCCGCATGAGGGTTTCTAAGAGACGGAACTCGGTGGGGGTGAGCGAGACCGGCCGATTCATGCAGAAGACCTGATGCCCCAGGCGATCGAGCAGAATGCCGTGGCGTTCCAGGTTGTCGGACGATTCGGGTTCGTCGCCGGCGCCGCGCGACCGCTGCATCAAAACGCGCACCCGTTGCAGCAGCACTTTCACGCTGAACGGTTTGGTGACGTAGTCGTCGGCCCCGACCGAAAAACCGATGATCTGGTCGACCTCTTCCGACTTCGCGGTCAGCATCAAGATCGGAATCGCCTTCGTCGCTGAGTCGGCGCGCAGCATCCGGCAGACTTCGACCCCGTCGATCGACGGCAGCATGAGGTCGAGGATGATGAGGTCGGGCGGAGCGGCCTTCGCGCGAGCCACTCCTTCGCGGCCGTCGCCGACGACGTCCGCGTCGTACCCTTCCTTAATCAAGTTGTAAGCCAGTCCTTCGGCGATGTCTTGGTCGTCTTCGATCAGCAGGACGGCGCGGCGTTCCGCCTGGCTTCCAAAGCCGGGAGTGGACGTACTCATCGACTATCCCCCGAAAACCGCGTCGTTCCGCGGATCGCGCCGGCGGTCGCGGCGTCGTTACGACTGAAGTACCTCAGGCAGATCCCCCGTTTCGACGTCGACGGTCGGCAGCGACACGGTGAAGGTCGAGCCGCCGCCGAGACGGCTCGACACCGAAACCGAGCCGCCGAACGTCTGCGCCAAATGCTTGACGATCGACAACCCCAGACCGGTTCCGCCCAGTTCTCGCGACCGGGCCTTGTCGACGCGGTAGAACCGCTCGAAGACCCGTCCGAGGTCTTCCGGCGGAATGCCGACGCCGGTGTCGGCGACGTGGATCGCCACTTCGTCGCCGGCCATCGTGGTCGCCACGGTCACTCTACCTTGCTCCGGCGTGTACTTTAGGGCGTTGTCGACGAGGTTTTTCAGGATCGTCAACAAACCTTCCGCGTCGGCGTGGACGAAGAATTCCTCGGCGGCCAAGTCGGCCGCAAGCTCGATCGACTTGGCCGCCGCGTCTTCCGCGAACGAATCAACGCAGTGCCGCACCGTCGCGTGCAGGTCGATCGGTTGGATGTCGAAGGCGTGGTCCTGCGACTCGACGCGGGCCAGCATCAGCATGTCCAGCACCAAAGCGTGCAGCCGGTCGGCCTGCACGTCGAGCCGCGACAGAAAGCGGTTCAGCGTCGGCCGGGGCATCGCTTCGTCGTCGAGCATCGTTTCGGTGAACACTTTGATCGCGGCCAGCGGAGTCTTCAATTCGTGCGAGACGTTGGCGAAGAACTCCTGTCGCAACCGTTCGAGGCGCCGCAGTTCGGTGACGTCCTGCAGAATCACCACGATGACCCGTCCGCTAGGCAGCGACAGGCTCCGCCCTTGGAAGCCGAGCACCCGCGGCGGATGCAGAATCTCGAATTCAGTGCGAAACGGGTCGTCCTGTTGAAAGGTCGCCTCCAGCGCGTCGCTCAGCTTCGGATGCCGCAGCACTTCCCACAGTTTTCGGCCGGCGAACCTTCGTTTCGGCAGGCCGAACAACCGCCGCATGCTGCTGTTGGCGAACAACACTTTCTGTTCGGTGTCGATGGCGACGACGCCTTCGGGAAGCGCCTCGAGGATCGTCTGAAGTTCCTTCCGGGTGCGGTCGAGGTTCGAGAGATTCAGCAGGACGCCGTTCCGCGCCTGATCGAGTGCGATCGACACGGGCGCCAAGTCGTCGTCGAGCGGAAGCGTCGGCGGCGGCGCGTCGACGTCGGCGACGGCAAGGATGGCGTCGCGCAGCAGCAACAGTCGGCGGCGGTGTTCCGCATGAAATCGGCGGGCGGCCGCCGCGACCGCGACCATCGCGGCCGCTCCGACGAACGGGACCGCCGCGAGCGCGGGAACCCACGGCTGGGCCGACGCCGCGACGGCCGCCGCGAGGCTCAGCAAAACAATCGCACCGTACCAGGCGCACAACTTGATGAACATGGGGGCGGAAGGGCCGTCTACCTTTCCATTCCGTATCGGAGGCGAGGTTCCCACTTTACGGCGTTGTTGTGCGGCGCGACGGTGTTCCGGTACAGTGCGTCGGCCGTACTTAACCAAAACTTCATTGCAAACCGATTTGTGATTACGGGTTGCATGGATTAGCGCGAGCCGCGAACCGCCAAACGGCGGCGGTCGCCAGCGCGGCGGTTTCGATTCGGAGTACATGCCCGGGGATGTGGTAGGGCCGCCAGCCGTGGTCGAACGCGGCGCGTCGCTCGGCGTCGGTCCAGCCGCCTTCGGGTCCAATGGCCGCCGTCACGCCGTCGGCACCCGCCGAAAGAGCGGCCCGTGGTTCGACCGCCGGTTGCACGTCGAGCAACAGGCCGTTCGGAACCGCTTTCAGCAGGTCGACGAATGGCGTCGGTCCGTCGATGAGGGGCAGACGGTTGCGGCCGCACTGCTTGCACGCCTCGATCGCCGTCCGCCGCAATCGGTCGAGTTTGGCGTCGCCGGGGTCGACGACCGATCGCTCGGTCTTCAGCAGAATGAAGCGGGCGACGCCAAGCTCGGTTCCCTTTTCGATCAGGTGGACCAGGCGGTCGCCTTTGGGCGCCGCGACGGCGAGAGTGAGCGGCGGATGGTCGTCGACCGGATCGCGGCGATGGGAAAGGATGCGCAGCAGCGATTCTCGGCGTCCGCAGGTTTCAACCTCGGCGGTGGCCGAAAGGCCCGCGCCGTCGAAGAGTTCCACGGTGGTACCGGCACGGCGGCGGACGGTCGCCAGATGGTGGCTTTCGATGGCGTCGAGGGCGTAGTGCGTCGCCGCTTCCGACAGTTCGGGGGCGTAGTAACGATCGGCCACGCCGAATCCAACCTGCCCAGAGTGCCAGCCAAAAGGCTTACAGCGACGGTTCGGAGACCTGCCGGGCGTATTGCGCGAGGAAGGTCATCACCAGTTGCACCCGCTGCCAGTTGTCGATCGGCAGGCGGGCTTCCTTGGCGGTCGTCGGGATGGAAACCGGTTCGATGGCGTCGGCGACGGCCCGATGCAGGAAGTCGATGACTTCCGATAGTTGGGCGGCCTGGGCCGGCGAGAGCCGGGTCGGCAGCGGCGGCGGCACGCGGGCGAAGACGTCGGCCGGTTGCAGGTCGGTCAAGTCGTCCAGAATCGGCTGCGGCTCGCCTTCGCCGTCGCCGAGGTCGTCGACGCTGCCCAACGTCTTTTCGCTGTCGCTCGTCGCCTTCTGCGAGCGGGCGCCTTGCAGAATCATGCCGCCGCCCGACTTTTGACGCAGTTGCGCGGCTATCTCCTCCAGCGTTCCGAACAGCAGCGTCGACCGACCCAGGCTGACCCGGTCGCCGGCGCGCAACAGCCGCAGTTGGACGGTCTCGCCGTTCACTGACGTGCCGTTCGTGCTGTCGAGGTCGGTCAGCACGATTTGCGCTTGATCCTCTTGGATCTTCGCGTGGAACCGACTGACTCGGTCGTCGTTGAGACGGACCGTGTTCCCTTCTTCCCGACCGATCGTGACGGGCGTTTTGAGTTGAAGGAAACTCCGGCCTTTGTCGACTCCGTCGATGACGTGGAACGAGACGATTCCCATCTCGAAGCTCCCGAGGACGCATGCGGAGCGTCCGATGCGGCGTCCCGCCGATTGCGAGACGACCCTTCTTCTACAATACCTTTCCGACCAGCCGCAGGCAAACGCGCTCCGATCGCCGCGCGGGGCGAGCGGTCGTCGTCGTTTCTTCAGCCGCCGCGTGTCAACCCGTCGAGCGCCGTTTCCAGGGCGGATCGATCGACGATCGGCGCTTGGCAGACGAAGTCTCGGCAAAGGTACACGGCGGGTCGGCCGCCGATGCTTGATTTACCTTCCAATAGTGCGATCGACCCCGTGTTTCCGCCGAAACCGTCGGCCGAAACCGATGCGACGACTTTGTTCGGCAGAAACCTTCGATGCACCGCCGCCTTGAAGGCGAGCGTTTCCGGATCGTCCGGGTCGCCCGCGAAAACGATTTCGACGGTCGGCCCGCGGAACAATTCCAACGCGATCACCATTTGCGCACTGGCGACCGCCGATTCCACCATCACCGATTGGAACAGATTCAGCGTCCGTTCCACGCGGTCGAAGTATTCGCGCCGCCCGGTCAGTTTGAACAGCCGGGCCATCGCCGTGGCCGCCACCGCGTTGCCCGACGGCGTCGCGCCGTCGTGCGGATCTTTGCCGCGAACGAGCAGCGACTCGTGGCTCTTCCCGGTGAAGAAGAAACCGCCGTCGGCGTCGTCCCAGAATTCCGCGACCATCGTCGCCGTCAATGCTTCGGCTTCCGCGATCCAACGCGGATCGC
>JBOFFD010001048.1:0-3482 GCA_051648425.1 Planctomycetia bacterium | reverse complement strand
TGCGCCGCGGCGACTTTGGTGATGGGAGGCGAACGAAGCCGATTCGGGCGGACCGGGAGGTCCACCCTACGTTTTTGGTTTCGCCGCTCGGAACTTCGCGCACGCTTTGGCCGCCGATGGATTAGGCCGAGCGGCGGTTTCAGGTCGCTACGACGCCCGCGCCGTTGGGCGGCCTAGGTTGCGGCGGGCGAGGTTTGGTTTGACGGCGACGGTGTACAGCGGGCGGCCGCGGCCTTCGTGCAGCGCGCGGGCGGCGTACTCGCCGACGGCCGCCGTCGCGATCAGTTGCAGGCCGGCGCCGACGGCCGCCAGCGTCGTCAGTAAGACGGCGGGCGTCGCACCAGCGGCGAGGGTCGTCGCGGTTCCCAACGCCAGGGCCAGCAGCGTCCAAACGACGCCGACGACCGCCAGCGCCCGCGTCGAGCCGGGGGCGAAGACGAGCAGGGCGTCGACCGCCAGATTCAGTCGTCCCGTCCAGTTCCACATCGACCGGCCGAACGGTCTTAGTCCACGGTCGTACGGCAGTTCCGCGCGACGGAAGCCGAGCGTCGTTATCAAACCGGGCAGGTAGGTGCGTTGCTCGCGGTGTTCGCGCAGGACGTGCAGCGGGGCGGCGTCGAGCAGGAAGAAGTCGAAGCCGCCGACGGGCATTGCCGGCAGCGCGACCCGACGCAACAGGCCGTAGAAGAGACCGGAAGTGCAGCGCACAGCCAAGGAATCGAACCGACGGCGGCGGGTGGCGAGGACGACGTCGGCGCCGTCGCGCCAGGCGTCGATCATCGCGGCGAGGTGTTCGGGGGGGTCTTGCAGGTCGGCGGAGATCACAGCCGCCAGATCGACGTCGTCGACATGGTCGAGGCCGGCGCGGATGGCGGTGAACGAGCCGTGGTTGCGGGCCAACCGCACCAAGCGGACGCGGGCGTCGCCGGCGGCGAGGCGCTCGAGGACGGCCAGGCTGTCGTCGCGCGAGGCGTCGTCGACGTAGACGATCTTCAGCCAGACGCCGGCGGTCTCTTCCAGGGCGACCAACCGCCGGTGCAAGAGGGGCAGGCTTTCGGCGTTGTGATAGACGGGGACGACCACCGCCGCCGTCGGTCGATCGGCGGCGACTGTCGGCTTGAGCGCGTCGCCGCGACGCCGCCACGGCAGCAGGTCGTCGCTCATGCCGCCTGGCCTTCGGCCGCCGGTTCGGCCTCGGCCGTCGCGGCGCACGACCGACAGAACGGCGGGTGTTCGCGGTCGCCCAGCTTTTTGCCGCAGCGGCAGACCCA
Organism: Planctomycetia bacterium; assembly: GCA_051648425.1. Lineage (GTDB taxonomy): Bacteria > Planctomycetota > Planctomycetia > Kolteriales > Kolteriaceae > JBOFFD01. Next base: position 2,211 of record JBOFFD010001048.1, on the reverse strand, counting down.
GCCGGCGTGGCGGGCCGGGTTGCCGTAGACCAGCGCGTACGCCGGGACGGAGCGCGTCACCACGGCGCCGGCGCCGATCATCGCGTACTCGCCGATTTCCACGCCGGGCAGCAGCACCGCGCCGGCGCCGACGCTGGCGCCGCGCCGCACGGTCACGCCGTCGAAGCGGACCGGCCGCCGACGGCTGCGCGGCTGGCGGTCGTTGGTGAAGACGACGCCGGGACCGAGGAAGACGTCGTCGTCGATGCGGGTGCCGGCCCAGAGGTAGACGCCGCATTTGATGGTCACGCGGTCGCCGACGCGCACGTCGTCCTCGATGAAGACGTGGTCGCAGATGTTGCAGTCGCGGCCGACGACCGCGCCCGCCAAGAGGTGGGCGAACGCCCAAACGCGCGTGCCGGCGCCGACCTCGGCCCCTTCGACGAGGGCGGCCGGGTGAAGGAACGGCGCGGCGTCGTCGGGAAGTTCGACGGCCGGTGAGGTCGCGGTCCGTCCCGCCCGCGGGCGGAGGACGTCGGGGTCTTGCAAGGTGATCATCGAAGGCGCCTCTACGGTGGTTCGTCAGGGTGTTCTGTCTGCGAGGACGGTCCGGCCGGCGGCGACCGCGCCCAACCGCGGCGTTGCGACCGCACCGGGCGGGCGGGCGGCCGGGGCGGCGTTGGTCGACCAGTAGCGTCGGCGGTGGTCGCGGTAGTAGGCCGTCGTCCGGGCGACCCCTTCGCGCAGCGATGTGGTCGGCCGCCAGCCGGTCCACGTCTGGATCTTGGCGATCGAGCTGTAGTAGTCGCCCGGTTCTTGGGCTTGCCGTTCCGGTGCGAACGGCACGGTGTGCCAGTTCGCGCCGACGATCTCGGCCAACGTCTCGGCCAGTTCGCGGAAGTGCGACGGCCGATCGTCGCCGACGTTGAACGACTGGCCGGCGGCGTTGGGACAGGCGGCCAGGCGCAGCAGGGCGTCGACGGCGTCGTCGACGTAGACGAAGTCGCGGCGAAGCGTGCCGTCGCCGAAGAGCGGCAGTGAAACGCCGTCCAGCGCCAGCCGCACGAACCAGTTGGCGACGCCGGCGTGCGGATGCAGCATCTGGCCGCGGGGGCCGTAGACGTTCGCCAGCCGGGCGGAAGTCACCGCCAACCCGTGGGCGCGGTGGTAGAAATCGGCCAGGTTCTCGGCGGCGGTGAGCGACAGTTCGTAGACGCCGCGCGGCCGTTGCGGCGCGTCTTCGTTGGCCGGCAGGCGGTCGACCGGGCCGTACTGGCCGCGGCTGCCCAACCGAACGATACGGGCCGTCGGCGCCGACCGTCGGCATCCTTCCAGCAGACTGGCCGTCCCCTGGATGTTGATGTCGAGGTCGGGGAACGGATCGCGCAGGCCCAAGACGTGCGACGTCTGGGCGGCGGCGTGGAAAATGTAGTCCTGGCCGACGCAGAGGTGCTCGAGCAGCGGCCGATCGCGGACGTCGCCCAAGGTCACGGCGATGCGGTCGGCGGCGGGGTGCAGGTTGAACCAGTTGGCGCCGGATTCCGGCAGTTCCACGTCCAACACGCAGACGCGGGCGCCCAGCTCGACCAGCCGCACCGCCAGACTGGAACCGAGGAAACCCAGTCCGCCGGTGACGAGGACGCTCTTGCCGGCGAACGCCAAAAGCGCGGCGGCGTCGTTAAGTCGAGGGATGCGATCGGCGTCCATGCGGTCGACGTCCAGGTTGTTCCGCGCCGAAGCACGGGGTCGACCGTCCCCGGCGTCGTGCCGGCGGCCGTCGACCTACTTTGGTGGCGCTGGTAAGCCTAAACTGTCCGCTTCTTCCGGGCAAGCCGAATTGCAAACACCGTCGGCCGATCGACGCGCGCCGCCGGAGTTCGGGAGTTCTTCGTTTGCCGCCGCTTTCCGCAGCGGCGCGTCCGATGCCTTTCATCGACGGCCAAGAAAAGAACGCGCCGCTGAGGAAAGCGGCGGCGAACAAAGCCGCCCGCTTTCAACGATCTTACAGCATCTCCAGGCCGCGCATCGTGCCGGTCGCGCTGGCGAATTTGTCGACCTCGAAGCCCATCCGCTGTAACATCGAAGTGTACAAATTCGGCAGCGGATAGTTCCGTTTGACGTCGAAGGCGAGATGCCCCGCGTGACGGAAGCCGCCGCCGGCCAGCAGCACCGGCAGGTTGGTGTTCGCGTGTGAATTCGCGCTGCCCATCGGGGCGCCGTACAGCACCATCG
>JBOFFD010001047.1:0-1962 GCA_051648425.1 Planctomycetia bacterium | reverse complement strand
TATTCGTAGCTGCGGCCGAACGAAACGCTTTTGTGGCAAACCTCGCATTCGAGACCCATGAGAACCTCATCGTGCCAAGACGACGCCCGTCGAACCGAAGGGGCGTAGTGGTTGCAAAGTCTTTAACCGTCTTTGTTTGTGGCGAGCAGCCTGTCATTGGCGTGCCCGGCCGCGGGACGGTGGAACGAACGGTATAGGAAAAGTCGGCTTCAATGCAAGAACGGTGTCGGTCATTTCGCGGCGGTCGGCTGTCGGCGGTTCCACTTGGTCGAGCAGGAAGGGACGTCTGCGTTCGCCGCCGCTTCCCGCAGCGGCGCGTCCTTTCCAACACCGTCAACGCGATCAACGCCGATCGGACGCGCCGCTGGGGAAAGCGGCGGCCAACGAAAACGTCGGAAACTGGACGGTGCAGCACCCAACTGTGGTCTTTTGTGCAGTATTCCTTGAAGGCCGACAATCGTCGGATAGAAAAGCGCTGGTTGAACTCGCGTCCAACGCATGTACCCGTCGGGAAGCGCAGCGAGGACCTGGAGAGTTATGCTTAAGCGCCGTTATCTGTTTCCGCACGTCATTGAGATGAACTACCAAGCCCGCCACCGCTTGGGAGTCAACGTCTACCTCGTAGAAGACGGCGGCGAATACATCCTCATCGACATCGGCTACGAAGAAAACGTCGACGAGATCGTCGACCTCGTCCGGCGCATGGACTTCAGCCTGTCGGCCTGCAAGCTGCTAGTCGCTACCCACGCCGACGTCGACCACACCCAGGGTCTGCGACGGGCGCAAGAGGTTTTTCGCGCCCCCATCGCCGCGCACTCGGCGTGCATTGAAGCGATGGAGACCGGCGACCCCGAAATGACTTTTTCGCGGATCAAGGCGCAGAAGATCGACCTGCCGATGCCGACGCTGAAGGTCGAACGGGTCTTGAACGAAGGCGACGTTATCGCGATCGGCAAGGTGCGGCTCAATGTCTGGAGCACGCCGGGCCACGCCGCCGGCCAGTTGGCGTTCCGCTTTCAAAACCTGCTGTTCGTCGGCGACAACATCTACCGCGACGGCAGCGTCGGCGTCATCGACGCCCACCACGGCTCGCATCTGCCGCAGTTCATTCAGTCGCTGCGCCGCATCCTCGCCGACGACGCCGAGTTTCTGCTGCCCAGCCACGGCCCGGTCTTTCGCCGCGACGACGAACTGATCAAACGGACTATCGCCCGCCTCGACCAGTACCAGTATTTGGCCGACTTCGGTACCTGCGCCGTTCACTGGCCGCTCTTGAAGGAGTGGGAGGCGGAGATCGCCGCCGGTACGATGCCGACCGACCTGCCTCCGTCCGGCGGCCTCCCGTCCGGCGGCCTCCCGTCCGCGGCCAGCGCCGCCCCTGAAGCTCCCGCCGCCGTTTCGTCCGCCCGTCTGCCCGGCGCCCTCTCCTGACGACGACCTTCCCGCCTTGCGAGGCCGATCGATGAAGATCAGCGATGTTCGCACCATCGGCCTGCGCAACGCGTCCGTCGACGGCGGCTGGCCCGACAATCGGATTCAGCCGGAAGACAACCTGCACACGCTCGTCGAGGTCGAGTCGGACGAAGGGTTGGTAGGCCTTGGCAGTTGCTTCACCAGCAAAGGGCTGATCGACGGCGCGATCAAGCTGTTGAAGCCGATGCTCGTTGGCATGCCCGACGACGAGCCGGACCGCGTCAGCGAAACACTGCGGCAGAAGTGTTTCTGGCAGGGGCGGGGCGGGGCCGTCGAGCACGCCATCAGCGGCGTCGACATCGCCCTGTGGGATTTGGTCGGTCGGCGGTACGGCGTCTCGACGAGTAAACTGCTCGGCGGCCGGTATCGAGAAAAGATCAGGCCGTACGCTTCCATTCTTTTCGATGAACCCGAGCGGCTGGCGGAGAATCTGCGCAGTGTCGTGTCTCGCGGCTTCCGGGCGATCAAAATGGGCTGGCGGCCGTTCGG
>JBOFFD010001046.1:0-5101 GCA_051648425.1 Planctomycetia bacterium | reverse complement strand
CAAGAACATCGCCCACCAGGCCAAGAAGCTCAAAGACGACGACTTGTTGAAGTTCGTCGAACGCTTCCACCTGCCGATCGCCGCCGACAAGGTTCTAGACCTGCCGTACTGCCGGCTCGACGAAGGCTCGCCGGAAATGGCGTACGTCCGCGAGCGACGGCAGGCGCTCGGCGGACCGGTGCCGTCGCGGGCGCCGACCAAGGCCCAGTTCCAAGTGCCGCCGCTCGACGTTTTCGCCAAGACGCTCATGGGTTCCGAAAAGGAAGTCTCCACCACCTTCACCTACGTGCAGATGCTGATGGTGCTGCTGAAAGACCGCAGCCTGGGCAAGTACATCGTTCCGATCATTCCCGACGAAGCGCGCACCTTCGGCATGGACGGCCTGTTCAACCAGATCGGCATCTACGCCCACCAGGGTCAGCTCTACGAACCGGTGGATGCGGGCGACCTGGGCAAATACCGCGAAGCCGAGAACGGCCAGATTCTGGAAGAAGGGATCAATGAAGCCGGCGCCATGAGTTCGTTCGTCGCCGCCGGCTCGGCCTACGCCAACAACGGCGTCACGATGGTTCCGTTCTACATCTATTACTCGATGTTCGGCTTCCAACGCATCGGCGATTTGGCCTGGCTGGCGGCCGACAGCCGCTGCAAAGGCTTCCTGCTCGGGGGCACCGCCGGCCGCACTTCGCTGAACGGCGAAGGGCTGCAACACCAAGACGGCCACGGCCACCTCTTGGCCGCCACCATTCCCAACCTCGTCGCTTACGACCCCGCCTTCGGTTACGAAATCGCCGTCATTCTTCAGGACGGCCTGAAGCGCATGTACCAAGACGACGAAGACATTTACTACTACCTGACGCTGTTCAACGAGCCGTACGCGATGCCGGCGATGCCGGCCGGCGACCACGTCCGCGAGGGCATCCTCAAGGGGATGTACAAGTTCCGTTCGCGCGACGTCGACGGCTCCAAGGCCCGGCCGCAGTTGTTCGGCAGCGGTTCCATCATCCGCGAAGCGCTGAAGGCTCAAGAGATCCTCGCCGACAAGTTCGGCGTCGCCAGCGACGTCTGGAGCGTCACCAGCTACAAGGAACTGCGCCGCGAGTGCATGGCGGTCGAGCGGTGGAACCTGCTTCACCCGAACGACACGCCGCGCCGGTCGTACCTCGAAAACGTGCTGGCGGGCGTCCCGGGGCCGTTCGTCGCGGTGAGCGACAACATGCGGCTGGTCAGCGAACAGGTCGCCCGCTGGATTCCCGGCGCGTTCACCGTGCTGGGCACCGACGGCTTCGGCCGCAGCGAAAGCCGGGCGAATCTGCGACGGCACTTCGAGATCGACGCGGCGAGCGTCGCCTTCGCCACGTTGCGGACCCTGGAAAAGCAGGGGGTGGTCTCGAAACAGACCGTCGTCGACGCCATCGGAACGTTGGGCATCGATCCGGAAAAGATCGATCCGGTCGTCGCGTAGTTCGATCGTCGGTCGGTCCAAGATCGAACCAGGGTCGCCGTCGGCGGCCCGCCGTCGGGTTGCTTACCAAACAACTGATTTCCCGAGCGAGACAGCCAACCGTGTTGCAGTTCAAGTTGCCCGAGCTGGGTGAAAACATCGAGTCCGCCGACGTCGGCCAAGTGATGGTGAAGGTCGGCGACGTCGTGACCGCCGGCCAGCCGGTGTTGGAACTGGAGACGGAAAAGGCGGTCTTGGAGCTGCCGTGTCCGCACGCCGGCAAGGTGACGGAAATCAACGTCAAGCCCGGCCAGTCGATCAAGATCGGCGCCGTGGTGTTGACGCTCGACACGGCCGGCGCCGGATCGGTCGCGACGCCCGCCGTCCCGACGAAGGAAGCCCCGGCCGCGAAGGCGGCGCCAGCTCCCGCGCCGGCGAAAGTCGAAGCGCCCAAGCCCGAGGCCGCGACGAAGACGCTGGCCGTCCGGCATGACCGCGGCAAGCCGGCGCCGGCCGCGCCGGCCACCCGGCGGCTGGCCCGCGAAATGGGCGTCGATCTGCACACCATCGTCGGCAGCGGCGTCGGCGGCCGAATCACTCCCGCCGACCTCAAGGGGCTGACCGGCCACGGCGCGAACGGCGTCCGCGGCGGCGGCGTCTCATTGCCGCCGCGCCCCGATTTCACGAAGTTCGGCGCCGTCGAACGGCAGACGCTCAACAAGTTGAGCCAAACCGCCGCCGCCAACCTCACCCGCGCCTGGCAGACGATTCCGCACGTCACCCAGCACGAAATGGTCGACGTCGGCGAACTGGAAAACCGCCGACGGCAGTACCAGGCGACCCAGCCGAAGGACGCCCCGAAGATCACCGTCACCGCCTTGACGGTGAAGGCGGTCGTCGCGGCGCTGAAGGCGTACCCGCAGTTCAACGCCAGCTTCGATACGACCACGAACGAAGTGGTCTACAAGCGGTACTACAACATCGGCATCGCCGTCGACACCGAGAACGGCCTAGTCGTGCCGGTGGTCCGCGACGCCGACAAACTGACCATCAAGGAGATCGCCAAGGCGATCACCGAACTGGCCGTGAAGGCCCGCGACCGCAAGCTGGATATGGCGTCGATGACCGGCGGCACCTTCACCATCACCAACCTGGGCGGCATCGGCGGCACGTACTTCACGCCGATCGTCAATTGGCCCGAAGTGGCCATCCTGGGGATGTCGCGGTCGCAGCAGGTGCCGGTACTGAACGAAGGCAAGCTGGAAACCAAACTGATGATGCCGTTGTCGCTGTCGTACGACCACCGCGTCGTCAACGGCGCCGACGGCGCCCGCTTCATCACGAAGCTCGCCGGTTTGCTGGCCGACCCGTACCAACTGCTCGTGGAAATCTAAACCGCATGAGTCGCCGACGGTTGATCGTTTTCGCCGTGCTTGGCTGCTTCATCCTCGCGATGCTTGGTGTATTCGGCGTTCTGAGCGAGTGGTCAAGGCAGCGGCAGGAAAATCGAGCGGCCGCCGCGGAGATCTTCGATCGTATCGCACTCGGGCAATCCGACGAGGACGTTCGGTCGTTGATCGTCGAGAGCGCGAAATCAAAGCCGATCGAGCTGCGCGAGCATAGGGCGAACGTCTGGCTGATCGACACGCCGCTGGAGTTCGGAGCGAACAACTGGCAGGTTTGGTTGGTGTTCACCGATCGAAAACTGACGGCGAGTGGTATTCGCTTGCTTGACGGCCTGACCTTGAAACCGGTCGCAAGCGCGGACGATAAGATTTCGGATGTCGGTCAAGGCACTCTTCAAGAGATCCTGTTTCGCGAGTTTAGGCGGTCGAACGATCGTGGTTGATTGATTTTCCGACCGACATTGTCTTTCCTCGCGCCATTTGAAACCTCGCCGTCCCTATAAAATCACTGACGTCGTGGTGGTACGCTTCCCCCCGAAGCGGCGATGGCGCCGTCGAACAGGAGACGCGGCCCAGGCATCATGAACGAACCACCGATACTTATGCTGGGGGCGGGCGTCGGCGGGTTGAGTACGGCGATCCGGCTGGCGGCGGCCGGGCGGCGGGTGCGGATTCTTGAACAGAACGACGCCGTCGGCGGTAAGATGGGGGTTGTCAAAGCCGACGGCTTCCGCTGGGATTCCGGGCCGTCGATCATCACGATGCGGCACGTCTTGGAAGAGCTTTTCGCCACGGCCGGCCGGCGGCTCGACGACGAACTGACCCTGAAGCCGGTCGATCCCTTGAGCCGGTGCTTTTTCCCCGACGGCGTCCGGTTCGACTTCTCGGCCGATCTGCCGACGACCGCCGCCGCGATCGCCCGCTTGGACGAGCGCGACGTCGAAGGGTATCTGGCCTATCTATCGTACGCCGCCCGCATCCACCGCGTGACCGGGCCTGTCTTCATCTACGACGCGCCGCCGACGTGGCGCAGCCTGTTCAAAGTACCGCCCACCGACCTGTTTCTGGCCGACCCGTTCCGCACGATGGACGGCGCCGTCCGGCGTTTCGTGCGGTCGCCCCACTTGCGGCAGGCTCTAGGCCGGTTCGCCACCTACGTGGGCGCCAGTCCGTACATGGCGCCGGCGACACTGAACGTGATCGCCCACGTCGAACTGACCGGCGGCGTTTGGTATCCTGAAGGCGGTGTGTATGCCGTCGCCGAGGCGCTGGAGCGCGTCGCCCGCGGTCTGGGGGTCGAAATCGAGACCGGCCGAACGGTCGAACGGATTTTGGTTGAACGGGGCAGAGCGTGTGGCGTACGGACGGTCGACGGCGAAGAAACGCCGGCGGCGGCGGTCGTCGCGAACATCGACGTCGCCACCGTGTACGAACGGCTGCTGCCGGCGGGCGCCGTCTCGCCGGCCCGCGTCCGTCGGCTGATGCGACAGGAGACATCTTGTTCCGGCTTCGTGCTGCAACTCGGGGTGGAAGGGGTTCACCCGGAACTCGCCCACCACAACCTGTTTTTTTCGGGCGACTACCGCAAGGAGTTCGCCGACGTCTTCCAGCGTGGCGTCCCGCCGGACGACCCGACGGTCTACGTGGCGGTCACCAGCAAGAGCGACCCGGGGCACGCGCCGCCGGGGTGTGAAAACTGGTTTGTGTTGGTGAACGCGCCGGCGTTGGGGACCGGCTTCGACTGGAACCGGCAGGCCGACGGTTACCGCGACCTGGTGTTGTCCCGACTGGCCGACCACGGTTTCGACGTGCGCGGACGGGTCCGCGTCGAACGTCGGTGGACGCCGATCGACCTGGAGCGGCGCACCGGCGCCCGCCGCGGCGCGTTGTACGGGGCGTCGTCGAACGGCAAGTGGACCGCCTTCCTGCGGCCGCACAACAAGGCGGTCGACGTGGAACGGCTGTATTTCGTCGGCGGCACGACGCACCCGGGCGGGGGCGTGCCGATGGTCATGCTGTCCGCCAAGGTGACGAGTGATCTGTTGCTGCGCGACGAAAGCCGTCGCGGCGGTCGGCGACCGGTCGACGCGGCCGTCGGTGGATGACCGAAGCCGGATGACCGAAGGCGGCCCGCCGCGAAGTTCGATCCGTGCGGCGCAATCGGCGTTGTCGGCGCGGTTTGAAGGGCCGACGCCGTTTGCGCCGTGGAATTACTTGAGCAAATCGTAAGCGGCGGGTATACTTGCGGCGA
>JBOFFD010001045.1:0-3594 GCA_051648425.1 Planctomycetia bacterium | reverse complement strand
TGCTGAAGATCGACCAACAGACCGAAATCAAGCCGATCGCCGCCATCGTGCTGGACCACACCCAAAGCATGACGCTGCCGGCCGGCCCGTTCCCCGACGACGAAACATCCCTCTCTCTGGCGGAAATGCTGGGGCGACCTCCCGAAGCCGCTCGGAAGGCCGCCGCGCCCAAGGCCGCGCCGTCGACCGACCCGTTCAAATCAAGCGATCCGTGGCAGGATCGGCTGCCGGCCGACGAAAAGACGGCGCTCGACAAACTGCAACGGATCGACTTCGTCCAAAAGGCGATCCAACGTCAGGCCGAGACGTTCCTGAAGCCGCTCGCCGAGAAGTACGACGTCCGCTTCTATTCCATGCAGACGCGCGAACTGAAGCCGTGGACGGTCGACCTAACGCGCTACGGTAAAGACGCCCCTAAGACCGCCGCCGGCCCGTTCGAGCTGCCGAAGCCGCCCGAACCCGGCGGCGCGGCGACGCACCTGGGCGACGCCGTCGCCGGCGTCTTGGACGCCGCCGCCGGCCGCAACGTCGCCGGCGTGGTCGTCTTCAGCGACGGCCGCAACACCGGCGGCGTCACGCCGTCGCAGGCCGGCCGGGCCGCCGCCGACCGCCAAACCCCCGTCTTCACCGTCCCCGCCGGCGCCGCCGTCAAACTGCGCGACGTCGCCATCGTCGACGCCTTCACCTCCGGCCTCGTCTCCGTCGGCGACTCGGTGCGGGTGGCCGTCACCCTCGAATCGCAAGGCTACGACGGTCGGCTCGTGAAGGTGGAACTGCGCGAAGGCGATCGGCTGCTCGACGTCCGCGAGCTGTCGCTGCGCGGGGTCGAACAGCAGCAGATCGAACTCGGCTTCGAGGCGAAGGAACCCGGCCCGCGGTATCTCACCATCCACGTCCCGCCCTTCGCCGACGAACCGGAATTCCTGCGGTCGAACAACACCGACCTGGCCTTCGTCCGCGTCAGCGACGAGAAGATCAAGGTTCTGATGGTGGAAGGCCGCCCGCGCTGGGACTTCCGCTTTCTGAAGAACGCGCTGCGCCGCGACCACGGCGTCGGCGGCCGACAGGGCGACGCCCCCGACGTCCTGCTTCAGACCGAACTCAAACGGCTTGGCCCGACCGGAACCGCCGCGGCGTTCCCCGCCACCTTGGAGGAACTGGCCCAGTACCACGTCGTCGTGCTGGGCGACGTCGGCCCCGATCTGTTGGACGAAGGCTTCGTCGACCTACTCATCCAAGCGGTGCGTGAAAAGGGCGTCGGACTGGTGGTGGCGGCTGGTCCGCAGGCGATGCCGCACGCCTTCGGCGACTCCTTTTTGGAACTGCTGCCGGTGAAACTGCGGACCGGCGTCCCCGGCGTCGAAGCTCCGGTCTACAACCCGTTCAAGATGGAACTCAGCCCCGAGGGCGCCGTCCACGAGGCGATGCGCCTTTACGACGACCCCGGCCGAACGCAGGCCTTGTGGGCCGCCATGCCCCCGTACTACTGGTGCGCCGCCGTCGAACGGCCCGCCCCGGCGGCCTCGGTGCTGGCGTACAACCCCAGCCTCACCGGCCGCTACGGCAAGACGCCGCTGGTCGCCTACCACTACGCCGGCGAAGGCCGAGTGCTGTTCGTCGGCACCGATTCGACTTGGCTGTGGCGGCAGAACGTGGGCGACCGCTACTTCTACAAGTTCTGGGGGCAGACGGTTCGGTTCGTCGCCCGCCGCAAAGACGCCGACCGCAAGAAAAGCTGGCTGGAAGTCCGCCCCGTGCGCTGCCAGCCGGGCGAGCAGGCGGAAATCGAACTGACGGCGTTCGACGCGGAAGGGACGCCGCGCACGGAGCCGAAACAGACGGTGCTGGTCGCGGGACCGAAGGGCACCCAAAGCGTCGAACTGTCGGCCGACCCCTCGGCCAAGGGACGCTACCGCGGCGCTCTGACGCCGACCGAATCGGGCGACTACACGCTCACCTACGGTGGGTCGGCCGTCGAAGCGGCGCAGGCCCGGCTGCGCGTCGCGGCGGCCCCGGAGGAATTGCGTCGGCCCAGCGTCGACCGAGGCACCCTCGACCTGCTCGCCGCGACTTCCGGCGGCCGCTTGGTCGAACCGACCGACCTCGCGTCGATCCCACCGCTCTTGAAGGGCGAACCGGTGCTGCGCCGCCTCCACCGCGAAGCCAGCGTCTGGGACAACTGGCTGATGGTGGCCGTCCTCGTAACCGCCTACTCCATCGACGTCGGCCTCCGCCGCCTCGCCGGCCTAAGCTGACCGTACGCAACAGAGAACCGGCTCCGTCTGACAGGATGGCTGACGCTTCGGGCTTTGACGGAGGTCTGTCACTCGGCGGCCGAAAGAACGATCGGGCCGACGTCGGGCCGGGAAACCCAAAAGGTAGGGCGGAACTCTGGTCCGCCCGGGTGCGGCGCGGGGAACGACCTGGCCGGCGCTGCGGGGTTTCTCACTTGCTTCGCGTTGCTGGCGGTCGGCGGCCGACCGAACGCGCCGCACCTTCGGTCGGCGGCGCTTTCCGGGCTGGCGCTCGGCTTCTGCGTCGGCGTCAAGGGGACGAACCTGCTGTTCGCGCCGCTGGCGCTGGCGGCGGCGGTCGTCCGGTTTCGTTCGTGGGCGGGCGGTGACACTCGGCGGGTCGTCGCGCTGACGACGGCGTGGCTGCTGGCGGCGGCCGTCGGCGGCGGCTACTGGTACGCGCGGAACGCCGTCCTTTCGGGGAACCCGCTTTTTCCGGTCCGAGTGGAGGTCGCCGGGGTGGTGGCGGCCGACGGTCCGCTCGATCGGTCGGCGATGCGCGACGGGGGATGGTTCGACCCCGACCGACGGTACGTTCACCTCTTGGACCAGTGGAACCGCTACCTAGGCGGGACGTGGGCGACGGTCGATCTTGGCGGCGGCGCGCTGCCGCTGGGCGTGTTGGCGGCGGCGGCCGTCGCGGCGGCGTTCGTGTTGGCGCGGCTGCCGTGGGCGGCGGTGGATCGGCGGGGGTTCGTGGAGTGGCTAGCCGTGCCGATCGCGGGGGCGCTGATGTTTTGGCATGTCAACCCGCACACGTCGCAGACGCGGCTGGCGGCCGGGCCGCTGCTGATGGCGTTGCTCTGGCCGGCGCTGTTGGCGGCGGCGGGTCGGCCGCGGCTGGCGTTGCTGCTGTTGGCGGCGCCGATCGGATCGGGGCTGGCGCAGGAGGCTGTTTCCATGGCGCGGTTCGGCGACGCCTGGGGTTGGTCGGCCGCCGGCTTGGCCGGCGCCGTCGTACTCACGGCCCACGCGACGCGCGGCCGGCCGACGGCACGGGTGGCCGCCGTCGGTCTGCTGACCTTCGGCGGCGGTTTCGCGGCGCTGGCGGCGGGCGTGGGCGCGCCGGCGGCCGACCGCGACGTACAGTTCGCCCGCGCGGTGAGCGTGTGGGAGCGGGCGGCGCCGTTCGATCGGCAAGTGGCGGCGATGTGGCGGGTGGTCGACGACCGCACCCGCCGCACGCCGGGCGTAGTGGCGTACGTCGGCGCCGACCATCCGTACCTGCTGACAGGGGCGCGGCAGCGGAACCGGGTGGTCTCCATCGCCCCCAACGAGCAGCAAGGCTGGACGCTGCGCG
>JBOFFD010001044.1:0-4182 GCA_051648425.1 Planctomycetia bacterium | reverse complement strand
CGCAATCTCTATCTGACGTCGCAACTGTTGGAACTCGAGGTTCCGGTGGTGGTGGCCGTCAACATGTTGGACGTGGCGAAGACGCAAGGGGCGACGGTCGACCTCGTGAAACTGGCGGCGGCGCTGGGCGTGCCGGTGGTCGGCATTCAGGCGAACAAGGGGGCCGGTTTCGAGGAACTGAAAAAGACCGTACTGGCGACGGCCGACGCTGGCGCGCCGCCGCTTCGGCCCGAGTTTCCGTCGCTGTTTCACGAAGAGGCCGAAGCCATCGGCCTGCTTGCGTCGGCGGGCGACGATTCCCCCAAACTACCGACCTACCTGCTGGAACGGGCGCTCTTGGACGCCGGCGGGTCGGTCGAAGAGCTGCTGGCCCAACGTCGCGGGCCGGAACTGCGGGTGGCGCTGGAGGCGGCGCGCCACCGGCTGGCTCAGGCCGGCTGCGCGATTCCCGCCGTCGAAGCCCGCGTGCGCTACGGCTGGATCGGCAAGCGGCTGGCGGGCGTCGTCACCCGACCGGCGAAACGGCTGACCACCCTCACCGACCGCATCGACGCCGTGCTGCTCAACCGCTACGCCGGCGCGGCGGTCTTTCTGTCCCTCATGTCGGTCATGTTCTACGCCATCTTCGCACTGGCCGACAAGTTCTTCATGGAGCCGATCAACGACGCGGTCGCTTGGTTGGGCGAAGCGGTCCGCCAACTATTGCCGGCGGGCGTCTTAAGCGATCTCTTAGTCGACGGCGTCATCGCGGGGGTCGGCGGCGTCGTCGTCTTTCTGCCGCAGATCATGATTCTGTTCGGCTTCCTCGCCGTCTTGGAGGATTGCGGCTACATGGCCCGCGCCGCCTTCCTCATGGATAAGATCATGGCCAAGTGCGGTCTGTCGGGGAAGTCGTTCATTCCGATGTTGTCTTCGTTCGCTTGCGCCATTCCCGGCGTCATGGCGACCCGCACCATCGAAGACCGCCGCGACCGCCTCGCCACCATCTTAGTCGCGCCGCTCATGAGCTGCTCGGCCCGCATTCCGGTCTATGTTTTGCTCATCAGCGCCTTCGTGCCGCCGGTCTACTATTTGGGCTTCGTGCCATTGCAGCAACTGGTGATGCTGGCGATGTACATAATCGGCCTTGTTGTCGCGCCGCTCGTCGCGTGGACGTTGAAACGGACGGTCTTAAAGGGCGAACCGCCGGTCTTTCTGATGGAGCTGCCCAGCTACAAATTCCCCTCGCCGCTGGCGGTGCTGCACCGGATGGCCGACCGCGGCTGGGCGTTCGTCCGTCGCGCCGGCACGCTCATTCTGGCGACGACCGTCGTCGTCTGGGCGTTGCAATACTACCCCCGCCCAGCGGCCGTCGCCGCGCCGTTCGACGCGAAGATCGCCGTCGTCGACGAGCAACTCGCCGTCCTGCCCAAGAACGACGACCGGCGTAAGACGCTTGAAACCGAAAAAACGCAGTGCGAGAACGACAAGGCCGCCGCGTACCAAGAGCAAAGTTACCTGGGACGGGTCGGCAAGGGCATCGAGCCGATCGTAAGACCGCTCGGGTGGGACTGGCGCATCGGCATGGCGGCGGTGGCGTCGTTCCCGGCGCGCGAAGTGGTGGTGGCGACCCTGGGGACGATCTTCGCCGCCGGCAGCGACGAAGACGCACTGCCGGACCGCCTGCACGCGGCGACCTGGCCCGACGGCCGACCGCTGTTTACGCTGCCGGTGGCGCTTTCGGTGATGGTCTTCTTCGCGTTGTGCGCCCAGTGCGCCGCCACCCTGGTGGTCATCCGCCGCGAAACCGGCTCGTGGAGCTGGCCGGTCTTCACTTTCGTTTACATGACCACCCTCGCCTACGCCGCCGCCTTCGCGACCTACCAGGGGACCGCCGCCCTCGGCTGGTGACGCCCCCCTCGGACACCGACCGTGAAGCGAATCGTATCGGCCTTCGTTCATCCAATCCTCGGAGTCCGTTCACTTCCTCGAAAATGCAGTACAGTTCGCGTGTTGCCGCCGGTCCCCGTCAAAGTATGATGAGAATCGTAGTATCTCTGGCGCGAAGCCCTCTTGGTCACCCGACCGGCTGCGAGAGACGATGACGAAACAACGCTACGCACTACGGGCCTGCGCTGCGTTGGTCGTCGTGCTGGGCGGTCTCGCCATCGCCGACCGATGTCTGAGCCGTCCTGCGCCGCATTTCAGACAGGTGGACGCCAAGCCGGTCGATCGGCACTTCGTGACGCCGCAACAGTTGGTCGACGGCCGCGACGAACCGACGGAGCTTGCAGGCGCCGACCAAGACGGGGCGCAGCGGTCTTGGCAGGACCTTTCCGGCGGTAAGCCGGTAGTGGTCGTCTTCGTCAAAAACGGGTGCCCGTGCAGCGCCGAGTTCGAGCCGTACTTCCACCGCGTGGCGGCGGCGTACCCCGACTCGGTCCGGTTCGCGGCGGTCATCGACGGCGACGTGCCTGCGGCGCGGCGGTTCGCCGGCGACAACCACGTCCCCTTCCCTGTCATCGCCGACGAGTCGAAGGCGATCATCGAACGATTCCGCGCCGAGCACGGGGCGACCGTCGTACTGCTTTCGCCTTCGGGGAAGCGAGCGGCGCGATGGCCCGGGTGTTCGCAAGAGATGATGCGGGATCTCGGGGCGCTGGTCGCGCGCCTGGGCGACGTCCCGGAACAGCCCATCAAGGTCGTTGGGCTGCCCGGAGCCCTCACGGCCGGGTGCGCCTACACGCAATGAATCCGTCCGATCCACCACCAAAAAAGGGGAGACGCGCATGGGACGCATGAACCGCCGCGAGGCGCTCAAACTGTCGGCCGCGGGACTTGCCGGGGCCGCCGTCTACAAGGGGGCGGAGGAACTGTCGTCGGGCGTAAGCCTCGCCGAGACTTCCACGTCCATCGACGCGGGCAGGCTCGCCGAGGTCCACAAGTCGCTCGGCAAGTGGATCCTCCTCAGCCCGCAGAAACTCGGGGGCGGCAGCCATGCCGTCGACCTCTCCACGGGTCGCGGACTCGCCTGGATTTCGTACTGGAACTACGGCGACACCTGCCCCATCTCTCACCACCTCGCCGCCTACCCGTCCGACGACCCATACAAGGGGTTTGAATTCATCAACTCGACGCAAGGCGGCGAGAACGTTTTGATCTACGGCATTCCCACCCGCATCAAGCAGATGGGCCTGCTGGAAAAGACCGGCGAAGGCAACCACCTGTACCGCGTGAAGTACGACGGCAAACAGATGGAACTGGTGGAGGACGTCGCCGAGTCGACCGGAATCGGGCTGGGCGTGCACACCATGATCTACCCGGACGCCACCGGCTTCTCCTGCTCGGACGGCCAGAAGGACGTCGCCGCTTTCTTCGACCGACCCAAGGGGAACGAGAAGACCAAGGTGCTGAGCGCCTTCAAGGCCGACTGGACCGCGAACGAGAAGGACTCGCTGGCGAACTGCTGGACCGGCGGCGGCGCCGTCCGCCTGGAGCGGCTGGTCGAGCCGAAGGAGACCGGCAAGTACGAGTACGAGGGATCGAAGGGGAACAAGATCAATTGGGAAATGGTGCCGATGGGCGAGGTGCTGGTGGAGCGGGGGCAGATTCCCGGCGCGTCGCCGCAGACGCTCACCGGCCTCGACGCCACCGTCCACCACCCGGGCGGGCGGTACACCATCTTAATTCTGCGGATGTGCGGGGCGGCCGTCGTCGTCGACCGCACCAACTTCGACGTCGTCGCGTGCCTGCACTCGCCCGAGAACTCGCCCGGCAACATCCCGGTGACGAAGGTCGGAGCTGCGCCCGACGCCTGGGAAATCAAGTTCGCGGACGTGAAGTGTCCGTGCCACGAGTCGGGGTTCACGCCCGACGGCAAGTACCTCGTGATGATGAACAACCTGCGCCAGAACAATATGGCCGTGTTCGACACCTCCGACCCCGACCCGCGGAAATGGAAGAAGGTCACGTACGTGAAGGACGAGAAGTGGGTGGGCGAGTACCCGTGCCCGTTCCACCTCGCGTTCTCGATGGACGGCTCTAAGATGTTCGTCGCGGTGCTTTACCCGAAACCAGCCAACAGCGCGTCCGTCGTCGTCGACACGAAGACCTGGAAGATCATTAAGAAGTTCGAGAACATCGGTCCCGACTGCCAAACGATGGCGGTGTCTTACGACGGGAAGTACGTGTACCAGATCTTCA
>JBOFFD010001043.1:0-4673 GCA_051648425.1 Planctomycetia bacterium | reverse complement strand
GGGTGGGGGTCGGCCGTCGTCATGAATCCGCCTGAGTAAGACTAGCAGGCGAACGATAGACGGCCAACCGCAACTTCCGGTTCACGAATTCCAACGCCGCACCGACCGCCTCCCGCCTCATCCGCACGGAAAATACTGGTGGCATTCGATTTACGGCCGGAAGAACGATCGGGAAATTAAGTTTGGGTCAAGAAGGAAACGATCGGTCGAATTCGGCGGAGATGGGTCTAGGCAAGGACGGATTGTTACTAGGGATCAGGTTGATTCCCGCGCCCTCTCTTCACATTGGGTCGTGATGGCGAATGTAGGGCGCGGGCGCTTGGCCCGCCCCGGAAAGGCCGTCGGGGCGAGTCCGCTTTCTCTCGCGGGAGTTCGACCCAGCGCCTTCCCTGGGCGGGCCAGCGGCCGCGCCCTACGCTTGCTCCCTGCGTCCCGACGATCCTCGGATTCCATCAGCGATCGAAGACCGTCGGCGTCAGTTCACGCTGAGGTTGTCGTTGTAGATGCCCATGCGGTTGATGCCGCCGGGGGTGACCGATTCCGATGGATCGACGCCGAACGGCAGTGGGTTGGTCGGCAGGCGCGTGAGGTTGCGGTTGGCCTGAAGCCGCGGAACGATCTCGAAACTGAAGCCAACGTCGTCGCGGCCCTGGTTGAAGACCAGGCTGATGGTGGTGATGAAGTCGAGGCCGATCCGCGACAGGCCGAACTGACTGTTCACGACGTCGCCGGTCTCGAACTCGTAGCCGACCACCGCCAGGGCGGCGTACTTCTGACTGAGCCGGTACGAGGCGTTCACGCCGGCGTAGTTGGAGGTGAAGTCGCCGGCGTCGACGTGGCTGCCGAAGAACTGAATCTGCGTGCGCGGCGGCCGGGTGATGAGTAACGAACCGGACAAGGTGATGTTTTCGTCGCTGGGGCGGTAGACGGTGTTGGCGGACAAGATGGTGCGGTCGCCGAGGCGCCATTGGTACTCGGCGTCGAAGATGCCGAACTGGTCGCCGAAGTTGTCGCGGTCGGCGTCGGGGAAGACGGAGAAGCCGGCGTCCAAGATCATCCAATCGACGATGTACGGCGCGTCGACGGGACCGCGCTTCGTCTGAAGCCGTTGGTCCAGGTAGACTCGCAGGTTGTTCATGTCGTCTAAGATGTCGGGAATGAAAGTGACGTTGCGCTGCAGGGCGTAGAAGCGCGGGTCGAGGGTGATCGGCGTGAAGCCGCCGAACTGCCGAATGTAGTTCTGCCGACGAACAAGTTCCGACGTGTCGTCGTCGATTTGGTCGACCTGCGGCAGGTTTCGGAAGTCCTCGTCGGATTCGGCGAGAAGGTAGTCGGCGCCGACGGTGACTTTGTGGGCCAGGCCGTTGAGGTAGAACAGATCGCTTTGCACGCTGGGGAAGGTCCGCCAGAAGGGCATGGCGACGCGGGCGCCGGTCGCGCCGTAGAAGCGGCTGATCGCGTCTTCTTCATTCAGACCGTTCGAGTAACCGGTGAACTGGCCGACCAGGAACGGAACGACGCGCACCGGGCCCAGGTTGAACGGCAGGTCGACTTCGTGCCGGGAATCGAACCGGCCGGTGTCGACGCGGGCGTCGGGCATGACCGTCTGAACACCGGTGAACGGATTCACCGATCCTTGCAGCGGAAACGCTTCGGGCGGCCGAATCTGCGTGTACAGAAGCGAACTGTGCGAGAAGTACGTGAGCCGATCCTGTAAGAGCGGAGCGCCTAAGATGTATCCGTCGAGCCGAGGGTACATGGCGTTCTGCGGCAGGAAGTGGTTGACGCGCGGCTGCACCAAGGCGGTGAAGGCGCGGTGTTCGTTGACGTACTTCGCGTACAGCAGCGTTTCCTGGTCTTTGCCGTAGTCGTACTCCGCCTCGAAGAACGATTCGAGGAAGTTCATGTCGGAAAGATAAGACACCTCGGCGATGAGCGACCAGTGTTCGCTAAGTTCCTGACGGTGCTGCATCGTGAAGCGGCCGCGCTCTTCGCGGGGCGGCGTCAGATCGAAGCGGCCGGCGCCGAGCTGGTCCATGCCGTGGTCGTTGATGCCCCAAATGAGGCCCGAACCGTAATTGCGCCCCGGCAAGCCGAGGAATTCAGTTCCCAGGTACTGGTAGCGGGTGCCGCCGCCGAAGCCGCGATCGCTGTAGTAGCCGAGGTCGAGCAGCCAGTCGGAGTTTTCGGCGGCCGGCAGGTAGTCGAGCCGCAGCAGTTGCCAGACGTCGAGCGTCACGCTGCCGAAGGTACCCAAGTTGCGCGAGTTCCCCACTTGGATCGCTTCCAGCGGACCCAGCGGGTCTTCGACGTCGGCCCGCAGGTACGGCGCGTAGAAGACCGGAACGTTTTCGAGTCTGAGAAAGTTGCTGTAGCCGGTGGCGAAATGCCGGGTCTTCACCAGCGGTTTGCCAGTGTCGGGGTCGATGACTTCGCCGCCGGTGAACGGGTTGGTCACCCGCTGTTTCACTTCCTCGAAGACCATTTCGTTGGCGCCGAACGAGTAGCCGGGCGTTCCGCGGTAGGGGCTGGTGGTGAAACGGCTTTCGGCGGCGTAGAAGCGGTCGGGCTTGAGCTGCCGAACTTCCGCGGCGTCGACGAACAGCGGAATCCGTTGAATCTCGTCGAAGGTCGCGAGGCTCGCTTCGTAGGCCAGCGACTGGTCGGCGTTGATGTTGACGAACACCTGCTTGCCGGTGAGCAGCGTCTGCGGCGAACCGACGGGGTCGGCCGGGTTCCCCCGGCGGACTTCCACGTTCCCTTCCAGGTAGAGTTCCAGCGGCTGCTTGCCTTCGGTGCGGGCGCCCTCGGAGCCGACTTCGCCGGCCATTCGGCCGCGCGTCCAGAGCACGACGCGGTCGGCGACGACGTCGGTCACCGCGCCGGTGTCGACTTCATCGACGATGACGTTGACGCCGCCGGTCATGATGACGCGGCGCTCGCCGTTCGGCAGTTGTTGGGTGGTGCTTTGGAACGGCACGCCCGACCGCGGAAAGGCGCGGATGCGGCGGGTGCCGGGCTGCGTACCGGAACCAAGCGAGGCGATGCCCGCGACGGGCGCGTTGAACGGGCTGCCGGGGGCCTGTTCCTGCGGCCGGATGCCGCGCATCACGCCGGCGGAGACCGGCGATCCGCCCTGATTGATCGCGTTCGAGCCGGGGGTGGTGTACTGCACCGGCTTGACGGCGGCCTTCGGCTTCTTCGTCGCCGGTTCGACGAGGTCGGCCCGCACCACGCCGGGGTCGGCATGCTCGGGAGCTTCGAGTTCGGGGGCGACGGCCGCCGCCGGCGCCACCGCCGCGTCGAACAGAGCGCGGTCGACGACGATGGCGGCCGGTTTCTTCGGGGTCGCCGGCTCGACCGCGGCCAGGGCGGCGGCCGCCGTGGTTTCGGCCCCGTTCATTCCTTGCAGTTTGGCCGCGACCGCGAACAGCGGATGGTCGGCCGCCGGCACGTTCTGTCGTTGCCGCGACTCGACCTTCACCTTCGCTCGTGTTCGCAGCACGCTGTAACGGTCGCCCGCCGCGATCACCGGAGTCCGCGGACGTTCGACCGGCCCCGGGTCGCCGAAGGCTTCAGGGTCGCCGTCGACCCGCACCTTGCCGCGAGCGATCGTGTTGAGTTCGGTCGGTCGGTCCGGCGGAGTTTTCTCGTCAATCCAGACGAGAACTTCCTCGGCCCGTATCCGCACCAGTCCTTGTTCGAGGAAGGCGTCGCCCTGCATCAAGAAGTAGCGGAAGTCGCCGTCCTTCCACACCCGCAGCCGGTCCGACGACAAACGGACGTCTTGCTGCAACGGCGACCAGGCGCCCTGGCGGGGGTCGAGGGCGTCGGCGGGAAGCGTGGCGGCGTCGCGGGGCGCCGCCCGACCGACGGACGGTCCGGTGGACGGCGTCGAGCGGCCGGTACGGCCGCCGGGGGTCGAGCGCGGCGGCGCCACCGGCGTCGACGCCGGATCGAACTGCCAAGCGTCGACCGGCGGCGCGGCCAAAACGACGGCTAGCGCGGCGGACCAGGCGACGGCCCGCCGACCGGCGACGGCCCGCGTGAGCCGACCAGTCGCGACCGTCCTTCGTCGCGTTGTTGTTTCGTGTGCTCCGGTGTTCACACGTTCCCCTTCAATCCCGGCGTCGTCGCCCGGCCTCCTCCCCACGACGCCGCCCCACCGCCCGCGAACCAAGAGGGACGGGCGCCCGCCGACGAACGTGCGTCGGAACAGGCGCGACGCTCCTCCGAAATCGGGGCGCGGCGGCGCTTCGTATCGTGTTGTGGAGAGGATTCTTCGCAGAAAATCGCGGTGGGGGTATAACCCGCACCGGCGGCCTGTCAAGCCGGCTTTGCGAACGACGGAACGACGCCGCGTTGGGCGTCGGGGGAAAGCGTCGTCGGCGGGTCGGAGCCGGGGGAAGCGAAGGGGATTTACGGAGTCGACAGGATTTCCCGCCGGGAACCAATTCACCCTGACATCGAACGCCGATTCGGCGACGGTGGGTTAGTCGGTGGGTAGACCGAACAGCGCGGCGAAGTTGGCAGGGTATTCGGTGACGAACGATTTCAGCGTGGCGTCGACTGGATGGGGCGTGCGGAAGAGATAAGAACCGAAGCCCCGAGTCGGCAAGGCCGGCGGGCTGATGAAAATGCAATCGGTCGGAAGGTGCGAACCGCGGGCCCGG
>JBOFFD010001042.1:0-3670 GCA_051648425.1 Planctomycetia bacterium | reverse complement strand
AAAGCTAACCATGTTGGGTGGATGGGCCGCGTCCGCCGCCGTTGGCGGCGCCGGTCGGGTCGTTCGCGGGCGTCGACTAGCTTCGTAGGGCTGCCTCGGTGAACATTCTTTCCTTGTTGATGACCCCGGTTCGATGGTTAGATTCCTACAACGTGCCCAATAATATACAGGAACCAGGAATGCGGCGTTCGTTGACGCAGTGGATTCGATCGATTCCGTTCATCGGGATGCACGTCATGTGCCTCGGCGTGATCTGGGTCGGTTGGAGTTGGCCCGCGGTGGCCGTCTGCGTCGCCCTGTACGCCGTTCGCATGTTCGCCATCACCGGCTTCTACCACCGGTACTTCTCCCACCGGACGTTCAAGACCCACCGGTGGAGCCAGTTCCTGTTCGCCGTGCTGGGCAATTCGGCCGTGCAGCGCGGGCCGTTGTGGTGGGCCGCCCACCATCGCCACCACCACATGCACTCCGACCAGGAACACGACGTCCACTCGCCTCGGCAACATGGCTTCCTTTGGAGCCACGTCGGCTGGGTCACTTCCCCGCACTCGTTCCTGACGAACCTGAAGGCCGTCCCGGACTTGGCCCGGTTCCCCGAACTGCGTTTCCTCGACCGTTTCGACACCCTCGTGCCGATCGTCCTGGGCGTTGTGCTGTACTTGGTCGGCGTGCTGCTCGCCCGATTCGCCCCCGGCCTGGGCACCAACGGCATGCAGATGTTGATTTGGGGCTTCTTCGTCTCGACGGTGATCCTGGCCCACGCCACGTTCACCATCAACTCGCTGTCGCATAAGATGGGCACCCGTCGGTTCCACACCAAGGACGACAGCCGCAACAGCCTGTTGCTGGCGCTCTTGACCTTCGGTGAAGGCTGGCACAACAACCACCATCACTTCCCGTCGTCGGCCCGCCAGGGGTTCTACTGGTGGGAAATCGACCTCACGTACTACGTGCTGAAGATGATGTCGTGGGTGGGATTGGTCTGGGATCTGAAGCCGGTGCCGAAACACGTGCTGGACCGGAACCTTGAAGAAGAGCGGTTGGAAGCGGAACGTCAAGAGCACCCCGCCAAAGCCTGATCGCGGCGGCAACCTGATTCAACTTTCACGGACGCCGACCTCGGCGTCCGCTTTCATTTCTTGACGGAAGGCCGGCGTCAACCAAGCGGCAGTGATTTCGGACAAATCATCAACGTTCCGCCGCACTTGGGGCATTTCCACGCCTTGCCCAACTGTTTGGCCCGGATCGTTTCGACGGTGCCGCAGTACAAGCAGTTAATCTCGTAGACCTCCGACGGCGGCGCGCCCAGCGTCCAGACCGAAGGATTCTTCAGATACGCGGAGGCGGCCACCCAATTGGGTCCGAACCCGTACTCCAGGCTTAGAAACCGGACGTTTCCGTTCTGATCGCCGACCGCCGCCTGTCGGCCGTCTGGCGACACCGCTAGCGACATCAGCGAGCCGTCGACGGCCGTGGTGGCCAGCAGCTTGCAACTCGTCCCGTCCCAGGCCATCACCGCCCCGCCTCGGTCGACGGAAAGCAGCAGGTTGCCGTCCGGCGTGAAGCAGACTCCCGTCACCTGTTCGGCGTGGCCGAGCAATTGGCTCGGCTCGGCGATTTTCTCGGCGTTCCAGATCATGACGGTCTTGTCGGCTCCGCCGGTCGCCAGGCGGGTTCCGTCGGGGCTGAAGGCGCAGCACAAGACGCGCTCGCGATGGCCGGAAAGGGTGAGCAGGCACTTGCCGAACTCGCGGTCGACCGACAGTAAATCCCAGATGCGGACGTCGCAGTCCCAGGAAGCCGACGCCAGGCGGCGCGCGTCGAGCGAAACGTCGCAGGCGGCGACTTCCTTGTTGTGGCCGTCGAACGTGGTCAGAAGCTGTTGAGTCTCTGAACTCCACAATCTGAGTTTCATATCCCACGACGCGGTCACGAACCGGTCGACCGTGGGCAGGAAGCGCAGACAACTGACGAGATGCTTGTGAGCGTCGATGCTCGCGTCGAAACGCTGTTGTTCGACGTCCCAAAGCCGCACGACCCCGCCGGCCGTGCCACTGCACCAGAACCGGCCGTCGGGCGAAACCGTTACCGCCGTCACCGCTTCGTTGGCGGCGAGATACCCGGTTTCTTGAAGGGTGTTCCTGTCCCACACCTTCATTTGGCCGTCATGGCCGACGCTGAGCAGTTTCAGATTTTCCGGTGTGTACGCTAGTTGATACACCTCGCCGTTGTGGCGGTTGACGTAGCGGTCGACCCCGATTTCCGCCAACTTCCAACAATGCAGGTTGCCGGTCTGATCGGCGGTGGCCAAATGCTCGCCGTCGGCCAACATCATGCCGCCGATCTGAGCGTCTTCATGGGCGATGAACTCGTCGATCAACTTGCCGTTTTCAACGCCCCAAAACCGCACGGCGCCGTCCCAATAGACCACCGCGATGTACCGGCCGTCGCGCGTCAGGGCGACGCCGGTGGCGGCGTGCTCTCCGCCCGGTAGGCGGAACTTCTCCTTGTGGTTGCGGTTCCAAACCGCCACGGAGCCGTCCCACGACGCGGTGATGTACGATTCTCCGTCGGACGCCAGCAGAATCTTCGAGACGTGTTTTTCATGGGCGGCCCACCGCCGAATGCAGCTTCCGGTCAACGGATCCCAAGCCGACATCCGGCCGTCGCCGCCGCCGACGAGCAGCGTCTTGCCGGTCAGCCAGCCGAAGGCGGTGGCTTGCTCTTCGCCCAGCCGCAACTCCTGGTACAATTGTCCGTTCGAGGCGTCCCAGATGTAGGCGATCGGTTCCTGACCGCCGGCCGCCACGTCGCGCCCATTCGGCGACGCCGCCACCGAGTACAACGGCGTGCCGGCTTCAAAAGACCTCAACAACTGGCACTGCTTGTCCCACCAGTGGACGAAGCCGTCGACCGACGACGTCACGAACTCTTGACCGTCCGGCAGGAACGCGATCTGCGTCACGTCGGCGGTGTGCGCGGTGAATTCGTGGACGGCTCCGATCTGCGTCGGATCCCACAGCATGACCGTGCCGCTGCCGAAACCCAGATACAGCAAATCGTTCGTGGGATGCGCCGCCGTCGCCGTAATCGAATCCGGCACGACGCCGATCTCACGAAGCGTCTTGTCGACTTTCAACGGAGGGGGAGACTGCAACCACTTCACCGAGCCGTTCATCGACACCTCGCCCCAAGCCGTCGCGAAAGGTCGCCCACGAAAGCCACCACTGTCGTCCTCCTCGGAATATATTGCTAGTATCAGCTATGTTCGCCCGACGCGGCGACGATTCGATCAGCGATTTTTCAAAGAACCGGTCATACTGACGGTATGGAAAACCAATCGTCGGCTGTTTCGTCAACTTCGGTCTCCCGAATCGTCGAACCGATCCTGCTAACGGTTCGATTGGTCAAGATCCGCCTGCGCAAACCGATCAAGCACGCCTCGCACGAACGCACGGAAACCGACAACGTCGTCGTCGAATGCCGGCTTTCGGACGGTTCGGTCGGTTACGGGGAAGGGGTGCCTCGCGACTACGTCACCGGAGAAACCGCCGCCTCCGCGCTCGCGGCGCTAAAGTCCGTCGATTGGAACCGACAGCTTCGCCCCGTCGCTTCGTTCGCGGCGGCGGTGCAATGCGTGCGCGCGATCGAAATTCCTCTGGCCCCCGAT
>JBOFFD010001041.1:0-4943 GCA_051648425.1 Planctomycetia bacterium | reverse complement strand
GCGGCGTCCAACAATTCCTCGGGATGGATCCTTCCAAGATCGGCGGACTCGATCCGCGGACCACGCCGTTCAGTCCGGAGTGGTTCGCCCAACGGCCCGACGCCTTCCCGTTCAAGTCGGCGCAGACCGACGCCGTCGCAAAGGCCTTGTCGGCCTACGGCGTGGCCGACGCCCGCGACGTGTACGGCTTTTTGGCCATCCCGACGAGCGGATACGGTTCCTCCGACGGCGGGACGACGGCGTCGGAAGGCCAAACGACGACGGCCGCCGCTGCGACCACCGGTCAGGAAACACAGACCGGCGACGCCTCGGCGTCGCTGGCGGAAACCGGCTACGGCACGGTCGCCGAAGACGAGGAAGTGATGCCGTTCGGCCGCTACCGACTGGCGCCCGGCGGCGCGAACGACAGTTCCCGGCAGATGCAGCTCGGCTGCACGAAGGACGGCGTGCTCCGCGGCACGCACTACGACAACCTCAGCGAATCCACCCTGCCGGTCCATGGGGCCGTCGACAAGAAGTCGCGGAAGGCGGCCTTCACCATCGGCGAATCGGGCCACGTCGTGTTCGACACAACGCTCGACGAATTGATGAAGAAGAAAGCCGTGCTGATCGCGCACCACCCCGACGGGCACAGCTCGAAATGGACGTTGACCGCCATCGGTTCCAAAACGCCTGACCGTTGACGGTTCGTTCGACCCCGGGCGGCTCGTCGCGCCGCCTGGCCGTTCCCGCCCGTCGACCCATCATAAGTCGATCTTCTTTCCTCGCTTCGACCAACAGCATTTTTCATCAATTCTTCATCAAATTCACGCCGCGTTTCTCATCACGTCGTCTAATCTAACCACTATTGATCGGCACGCCTTATGGCACCGACGTTCAAAACGCTCGCGTTTTTGATGGTCCTCAAGGAGTCGTACACGATGATTTTCTTCTCCGCCGGGCGGCGCCGCCTCGGATTCACGTTGATCGAACTGTTGGTGGTCATCGCCATCATCGGCGTCTTGATCGCATTGCTGCTGCCGGCCATCCAACAGGCCCGCGAAGCGGCCCGCCGCAGCCAATGCTCGAACAAACTGCGTCAGTTCGGGCTGGCGACCCACAACTATCACGGCGCCTTCAACTGCTTCCCGCCCGGCCGCCTTGCCCCTGACATGCTCGTCGCCGGAGTGCCGGCCTTCAACGATTCAAACTACAACCTAATGAACGTGTACAACCCTGGCGACTGGACCGGAGCAATTTCCGCCCACGCGCACATGCTCCCGTACCTCGACCAGATCCAGATTTACGATGCGATGAACTTTTCGCTGCCGGTCGCCGGTCAGTTGCGAAGTCTTCCTAACACTCCGGTCTCGCATAACTTCACGGCGATCTTCCAACTCGCCGGCTTCTTCGTCTGCCCCAGCGATCCGAACTCCGACGTGAACAATGTTTCGGAGAACACGTACCGTTACAATTTCGGCGGATCGACGCCCTACGCGGGCGGCAACAACCGTTCTTCAAGCACCGGTCGCGACTTCTTCGCACCGAATTCCCAGGCGGGCGACGGGGCCTTCTCGGTCGGCGTGATTTCGATCAGATCGATCAACGACGGCCTGGCGAAAACCGCCATGTTCTCCGAGCGAAACCGCGGCAGCGGCCGGGTGGCCGGCGGTCGCCCGGACACCCAGACGGATATCATCTCCGTCGCTGAAATCGCCATGCCCTTCACCACCGATCAGTTCGCCGTCGCTTGTCAGAATCAAGTGCCGACGACCGGTACCAGCTCGAGTTCCACCATGGGCGACTTCTTCAGTTCGCAGGGCCGGCTGCTCGCCAGCGCGAACTTCTCCAATGGTTGGGTGTACGGCGCCTACTTCAGCACGATGTACAATCACGTCTTCACGCCGAACTTCGCCAGCATCGACTGCGGCATGGGATCAAACATCACCGACGTCCCAAGCGAACACGCCATCGTCACCGCCCGCAGCTACCATCCGGGCGGAGTCAACGTGATGCTGGGCGACGGCGCGGTGATTTTCGTTTCCGATTCGGTCGGCCTCAACGTGTGGCGGGCTGTCGGCTCGCGTGCTGGCGGCGAAGTGGAAAGCCTGTAATCAACCCGATTTCTTAGGGAGGGCTACGGATGCCGCGTTCGACAGCGTGTTTCTTGATTCTTGGCTGCTTGGTCGTCGGCTGCGGTAGTCGCGGTCCAACGTCCGAGCACTTCAATGCGTCGGATTCCATGATGAAAGCGCGCGATGCGTTTGCGGCGAAAGACTTCGACGCGGCCGCGAAGCATGCCGGAGAGGCGCTGGGGACCGGCGTCCTTACGCAAGACGCTCCCGCCGAAGCTCACGACATCCGCGCCCGCTCCTTCGTCGAACTGAAACGCTTTGACGAAGCGATCCCCGATCTGGATTTCCTCTGCGGCGGCGAAGGCGATTCCTCGCACCTTGCGATGCGCGGCCATGTTTACGCCGCCAAAGGCGAAAAAGAGAAGGCCCGGGCCGACTTCGCCATGGTCCGCCGGGCCAATCCCCGCTTCCGCCCGCCGCCGGGCTACTAAACCCCTCCCGACCCTGAACTCGAGCGTCGGCGTCTCCGAGCGCGAACGGTTGTCGTTTGAGGGTGGCCGGCGGAATCAACTTCCGCCGTCGCCGCCCGACTCAAGTGTTCACTCGCTGACCGACCGCTTCGTGATCGCCACTCACATACGCCCCCCCTCGCTAGAACTTCGTCCTTATCCAAAATCCCTCGCGCCACGTAGGGCCGTTTGACTCCGTCCGATGTCCGGCCGGTCCAGGCTCCGCCGCGGAGACCCGTTTAGCGTCGTCGCCGTCGTCAGGACGTGGACTTCACGCCGGCCGTGGCCCTTGTCCACATCACGGTGCGTCCGCCAGTCGGCCGGCCGCCAGCAGTTGCCGCCCAGGGGGTAAGGTCCGGATCGACCGGCGCTGTAAGCAGCAGTTCGACGTCGTGTTTCAACCCGGAAAAGCCTTCCGCATTGACAGGCCGGCCCCGGTTCGACTATAGCAAAGGTATGAAGCAGACGTGGGTCGTTCGATTTGCGGACTTCCGACGGTGGATCGCCATCGTTGCGTCACTCGCCGTCGTCTTTTCGACGGTGACGCCCAGGCCCTGTCATTGCTGGACGGGCACCTCGGCTCTCACGGCCGCGGATGGCGTTGAATCGTACGTTGACGAACCTCCGACCTGCCCCCTTTGCGTCGCCGCCAAAGAGCATTGTCGCGAAGGCTCGACCGTTCCTGCTGATTCCTCCCACGACGGCGACTGCTGTTGCAAGAAGCGTTCGGTTGACAAATCGAGCGACTACAAACCACGTTCGTTTTTGAATGCCGACGCCCCCCCGGTATGGTCGCCGTCAACCCCGGACCATTTCGTTTCGTCCACCGTACCCCTCTCTTGTCCCCACGGTTTCGTCGTTGCTTGCGGACCACCGCTATATGCACTCCACTGCGCCCTTCGGCTATAAGCCGCCCCGCGCACCCGCCGCTTTTCGCCCGACCCGCACCGATCGCCGTCCGCGTCTATTGACGACGCGACGAAACACTCTTTCCGAGTGAACTGAAACCGAATCTTTTTCAAAGGATCGAATCCATGCGCACTATGTTCTCGGCTCTCTGCGGATTGCTCGTCGGCGCCGGCTTGGCCGTCGCCGCCGCGAAGGAATTCAAGGCCACCTGCCCCGTCTCGGGCAACCCGGCCACGAAGGAAGCGGTCGTCGACTTTGAAGGCAAGAAGGTTTACTTCTGCTGCGAAAACTGCCCGGCGGCGTTCAAGAAGGACGAAGCCAAGTTCACCGCCAAGGCCCACTACCAGTTCGCTCAGACCGGCGAAATCAAGCAGGTCGCCTGCCCGTTCTCCGGCAGCGATCTGAACGCCGACACCAAGATTAAGATCAAGGACGTGGAAGTCGCGTTCTGCTGCGAAAAGTGCCAGGCGAAGGCGAAGGACGCCGCCGACCCGGTCGCCCTCGTTTTCGGCGACATTAAGAAGGGCTTCACCAAGCAGACGACCTGCCCGATCAGCGGCAAGCCGATCGACGTTTCGGTGAAGGCCGAGCACGACGGCAAGAAGGTCTACTTCTGCTGCCCCGGCTGCCCGCCGGAGTTCGCCAAGGATCCGAAGAAGTACGCCGAAAAGCTGTGATTTCGGTCGCCGTCGTTTCAATGAATGCCGGCCTCGCTCGGTGCGCCGAGAGGTGAACAACCTCTCGGCCGCGCCGGCCGGGGTTGGCGAACACCCTTCCAAACGGTGTCTTCGTTAGCCGCCGCTTTCCTCAGCGGCGCGTCTTAGTCCTTCGTGCGCCGATGTGAGTTGAAGATCGGACGCGTCGCTGTGGAAAGCGGCGGCTAACAAGAATCGGCCGCCTACCAGTCCCAGCCCACGTCCTGGCGTTTCATTTCGGCGGCTTCTTCGCGCAGGATTTGCGTGATCGCTTCCTTCTTCCGCCGGGCCGCCGCCGCCGCTTCCGTGCGACCGAGGGCGTCTAGCGCTTCGGCGTGCCGCTCGAACAGGTACGCTTTGCCGAGCCGCGAACCGTTGTTGTACTGCAGAAGCGGCTCGTTGCCGGAGACCATTTTATCGACGGACGCCCATTTCTTCTGCGCGGAAAGCACCTCCACCTCGTCGAGCGCAACCGCTAAGGGGCCGTCGATCCGGCCGTCGTCGCCGAATACGATGTCGGGCATGCTGCGTCTCGGGAACATCCATCGGCGCCGGTTGTCCTCAAGCTCCGGCTCGTTCAGACGACGGGCGTATTCGATTTCGAGAAGTCGACCTTCGGCCGGCGGCGGGGGCGGTCGGTCGCTCCTCGCCGGCGAAACGGGGATCTTACTCTTCTTGTCGAGCAACGAGACTTGATACGCCCCCAACAACATCCCGACGAACAAGGCCAACGCCAGCCCAAAGACCGGCGCAAGTTTCGGTTTAGGCGGCGTTTC
>JBOFFD010001040.1:0-1678 GCA_051648425.1 Planctomycetia bacterium | reverse complement strand
GAGTTGGTCGATCAAGTCGGCGGCGTGACGGACCGCTTCGTCGGAGTTCTCGAAGACGCGCGTCGGAATTCGTAGCGCTTGAATGCTCCATAGCGTCTGCGGGGTGCATTCGGTCGTAGCCATTCGGTCGTCGTCCTTCACTCCGGGCAATGAAAAAATAAGTGTACGACCAAGGCGAGGCGCGGGTAGTCGACGCCGACCGATGGACGGGTATAGTTTCAAGGGAAGCCGATACGCACGGTCGGCGGTCGACCCCCGTGCGACGTTCCAACGGAAGGACGCTGAATGGCCGCCTGGTTGAACAAACGGCTGTTCGGCGGCAGCGGCGCCGCGGTCATCGAACCGCCGGCGCCGCTGTCCACCCGCTGCCTTTGCGGCGCCGAGATCGAAGGCCTGCGGCGGAAGTCCTCGCAGATCGTCGCATGTCCCGAATGCGCGGCGTCGGTCTTTCTGCTGCCGCGCAGCCCCCTTCCCGAACCAGGGGCGGTTCCCGAGAAAAAGGGTTCCGAGAAGGCCAAAAAGAGAAAGCTATCCGCCGAGATTGAAGCCGCCGCCATCGCTCCGCCGCGTCCGAGGCTTTCACAACGGTTGGGCGGCGCGCTTGCCGCCTGGCGACGGTCGACGGTCGAGCAGGCCGTCGCGTTTCGCCAATGGTGGACCACGCCCCGGTTGGTGTTCGCCGGCGTGCTGGCGGTCGCGGTGGCTACCGGCGGTTGGCAGTGGCGGCAGGCGGAGAATCGGCGGCTGGCCGAACTGCTGCTGCCGTCGGGTCGACAGGGACTGCGGTTGTTGGCCGAGCGCAAGCTGCCCGAAGCCGGCGACGCGATGAAGACGGCGATCCGCGCGATGCAGCGGCTGGAGGTCGATCCACCGGAGGGAAAACGGTTTCGCCGCGCGTATGAGGAATTGTCCCTAGCGAAGGATCTTTTGAATGTACCGTTGGACGAGGCGATCGTCGGCGGCACAACCAGCATTGAAATCGTCAACAAGCGGTTGAAGGGTCGGGTGGTGGTGGTCGACGCCGTCGTCGCCCCGGCCGCGACCGGCGGCGGTTGGACGATCGGTTGGACGCCGTTCTGCGACGACAAGCCGACGCCGTTCGAGGCGGCGGCCGTCCCGTTGTTCGACACACTGGGCATCCAAAAGCCCACGCGCGTGTTGTTCATGGTGCGGCTCGAAGGTCTGGCGCCGAACGCGACGGACGGCCTGACGTTAAAGCTTGACGGGGCGAGTGCGACGTTGCTCACCGAACAAGGGATTTTCGAGGCGTTCGCCTTGGACCACGATCCCGAGGCGTCCAAAATTCGGCAACGGCAGCGAACGCTGGTGGCCGTCGACGACGTTCCCGAAGAACCGGTCGACCCGAAGAAGACTCCGAAAGCGGGAGGCAAGGCATGAAACGCGCGTCGGTGGTTCTCGCGTTGGGCGCGGCGTTGCTCGGGGGCGACGTCTGCCCGGGCCAGCCGTCCGCCACCGCCATGGTCGTTGAAGTCGACGGCTACACGCCGGCGCTGGCCGGCAAGTTGGTCTACACCGAAGGCGTCTACTCCGGGCTGCTCGGACGGGGACCCGAGCGGGCCGTGCTGCTGCAACGATGCAAAGTCCGCTTCGTCTTCGGGGAAAAAGACTACGGCGAACTTGCGGGCAACGTGGAAGTCGAGGGAACGGTGCGCGTCGA
>JBOFFD010001039.1:0-1822 GCA_051648425.1 Planctomycetia bacterium | reverse complement strand
GCCTACTGCGTCGAATCCGGATTCTTCGCAGCACGTCGCCCCGTCCGGACCTTCGCTGACGCTTCGGGCTCTGACAGAGGCGCGGCCAGCCATGCATCGGACTACGCTTCCGTCGCCGGCGGGCGGCGGTCGACGAATTGGTAGACGACGCAGCCGACCGCGATGAACGCCAGGCCGGCCAGCGATTCGGTGCGCTGCGTTGCGAACATGTTTACTAAGACGAGCGCCATCGCCACGCCGTAGAGCGCCGGCGAGAACGGATAGCCCAGGCAGCGGTACGGCCGTTCGGCGTGCGGAAACCGGGCCCGCAGCGCGAAGATGGCCAAAACGGTGAGGGTCTCGAAGACGACGGCGCCGAACATGGCGTAGTCCGACATCTGGTCGAACAGCGGCCTTTTCCCGGCGTACCCCATCCGCGACGCGAAGGCGGCCGACGCCACCAGCGCGCACGACCAAAAGGCCAGCGCGACCGTCGCCAGCGCGGGGGTGCGCCACTGCGGGTGGACCTTGCCGAACGCGGCCGGCGCCAGGCGGTCGCCGGCCATGGCGAAGATCACGCGCGGACCGGCCAGCATGCTGGCGTTGGCCGACCCGAACACCGAGAACATGATGGCGGCCGACATCGCCGCGCCGCCCACGGCGCCGAACAGCTTCAGCATGAACAGCGTCGCCACCGTCTGATCTTTACAGCCGACGACGTCGGCCGGCGTTAAGACCAGGTAGTAAGACACGTTCACCGCGATGTATAGGACCATCACCCCGCCGACCCCGCCCAAGAGGGCGATCGGCAGGTTTCGTTGCGGATCTTTGACTTCCTCGGCGACCGGCGCCAACGTCAGCCAGCCGTGGTACGCCCATAAGACGGCGACCAGCGCCGTGCCGTACCCCGACCAACTGAACGCCGCCCCCGCCGCGTGCGGCTGGGCGATTTCCTCGACGTGCAGCGAGCCGGCCGGTCCGAACAGCGCGACGAGGATCGGCAGCGCGATCAACGACGCCACCGTGGCGACCTTCACCACGGTCAAGCCGAGTTGCAGGGCGCCGCTGACCAAAACCCCCCGAACGTTGACCGCCGCCAGGATTAAGATCGCCGACACGGTGGTTGACGGTTTCACCCATTCATTGGCCGGCGAGTAGTCGAAGACGGTGTTCAGCAGCGAAAAGAGGGCGTCGGTGAACATCGCGGAGAGTGCGGCCACCGCCGCCGCCCGAATGATGCCGAACTCGACCCACCCCCACAGGAAGCCGGCCCACCGGCCGAATCCTTCCCGCAGTACGACGTACGGTCCGCCGACCTTTGGGAACAGCACCGACACCTCGGCCAAAGCCAGCGTCGCCATCATGGTGAGGACGCCGCCGACCACCCACACGCTGATGGCCGTCGCGAAGTCGGGCGTCGATTCGGCGATGATCTGCGGCTTGCGGAAGACGCCCGAACCAATGATCGACCCGACCACCACCGAGGCGGCCGTCCAGGGGCCGAGCGCCCGCAACAGGCCCGATTCGGTGACCACGGGGGCGGATTCGGCGGAGATCGACGGGTCGGAGACGTTCGGCGGCGATGGTTCGTTCATGGCGAAGCCTTTGCGACGTGTTGCACGATGCGGTGAGGGGTCGAGCGGGGCGTTGTCGATGTATCATGCGCCGCCTTGAATTTCACCTCCGTCGACTCTTTGTGGTGCAGGCGTCCCGCCCAATGGTGCTTACTTTAGGTTTTGTCAGAGCGATCAATGGGCCTGAGATGGCGGTTTACAGCCCTTTCAACACCAATTTTGGCTTCAAAACAGCACTTGAAGCCCTACAGACATTCGCCTGTTGGCTA
>JBOFFD010001038.1:0-11136 GCA_051648425.1 Planctomycetia bacterium | reverse complement strand
GCGGCGACCACCAGCGGATTGATGCGGTTCTTACCGGCCAAAACGTCGCCGTGCAGCAGCCGAACGTTGATGAGCTTGCGGGTTTCGTGGGCCGCCAGGTTGTAGAAGCCGGGGTCGATTTCGACCGACACCACGCGGGCGGCCTTGGCGGCCAGCCGACTGGTGAAGCCGCCGGTGCCGGCGCCGATTTCCAACACGACGTCGCCCGGCGCCACGTTCGCCGTCCGCTCCAACAGGTCGAGAAGGTTGAGGTCGATGAGGAAGTTCTGGCCGTACTGACGGCGCGGCCGCAGGCCGTTGGCTTCAAGGAGTTGCATCAGGTACATGCGCGTCTGAAACGGTCCGCCGCGCGGGCGGTCGCTGCCCGGCTTCCGCTCGACCGGAGGTCGGCGCCGCGGCTCGGCGCCGTCGGGCGTCGCTTCGTCGGCGGCGCGCTTTCGGCGTCTCGCCGGCGGCGTCTCGCTTTCTTCGGGAAGCGGTCGGCCCTGGTCGTCGATCGGGCGACCTTCGAGGTCGACCAGAACGCCGTCTTCGTCGTCGTCGAACCCTTCCTCGTCGAAGCCGTCGTCCTGGGACTCCTCGTCGTCGAGTTCGTCGAGAAGTTCGTCGTCGGCGGGCGGCGGCGTGGCGGGCGCTGGCGGCGTGGGACCGCGGTTGTCCCGATGGAACGGATCGGCGGAGCGGTCGGCGGGCGGCCGAGGGGTCGGCTTCCCTTTTTTCGGCTTGGACGGCCGCCAGCCGCCGGGAGGAACACGCGCCATTAGGAACCGGCTCCGAGGAACTGGGCGGACGACGCCAGGGGCGCCGCCTGCGGGAAGAATCGCGACAGATAGTTGAGGACGTACTTGCCGAGGACGTCGGTTTCGAGATTGACGACGTCGCCGATGCGACGGCTTCCCAGCGTGGTGGCCGTCTGGGTGTGCGGAATCAGCATGACGCTGAAGGCGTCGGTGGTGGTCTCGACGACCGTCAAGCTGACGCCGTCGACCGCGACCGAGCCTTTCGGCAGGAGGTGCGCCGCCAGCGGTCCGACGTCGAACCAGACGAACTCCCACTCGCCCCGCGTTTCCCGCGACCGCACCCGGCCGACGCCGTCGACGTGCCCCTGCACCAGGTGGCCGCCCAGTCGGGTCGTCGGCAGCATCGCCCGTTCCAGGTTGACCGTCGAGCCGACCGTGAGCGCGCCCAGGTTGGTGCAGCGCAGCGTCTCGGGGCCGGCCTGAAACCGAACAGCGCCGTCGGCGGTGCGGTCGACGACGGTGAGGCAGCAGCCGTTGACGGCGATGCTGTCGCCGACCGCTTGGGCGGCTGCGTCCGTCACGCCGGGGGCGGCGATCGTCAGCAGGCGACCGTCCGCGTCGGCGGCCGTCGCCGTCACCGTTCCCACCGCTTCCACCAATCCCGTAAACATCGGTCCGCCGCGCGCTCCCGCCGTCGAAAAGGAAACCAGCAAGTCATCGTAGGCGGAAAGGGGACGGAAGAACAGGGACGGCGCCGTCCGAAACTCGAAGGCGTCTGTGGTTTCGTGGCGCGGGGCACTTACGCTAGCGGCCCGTCCAAGTTATACTGTGAGCAGAGAGTTCCCGCTTGTCTGTCAACCGAACGAATTGAACGTCGGAATTGCACGAAGCCGCCGAGTTGAAATCAACGTCGATCGTCGCCGCGAGGAAGCTGATGCCCGCCGTCTCCACCAGCTCTGAACCGTTCCTTCCGGCGACGCCGCCGGTGGTGGAGGTTGTTTTTGGCGCTCAGTTTTCGCCCCTCACGATGTTGACTTCCGGCCACTTCGGGCTTTTTTGGAAGGAATTGGGAGAGGATTGGGCGACCCCGTTGGACGCTCCCCCCGTGGCCGAGCAATTCGAGTTGTTCGATCGGCCGCGCTGGTCAGCGCCGACGGAGGTTCAATTCCGACTGGAACCGGTTCGACTTCCGAACCGGTTTCTGGTCGAAAACCGGTCCAAGGATCGATTGATTCAGCTTCAGTCGACCCGATTTCTCTTGAACTGGCGGAAGAAGGACGACGTCTATCCGGGCTACCAGAGCCTGGCCGATCAGTTCGAGGAGGCGTTCAACCGGTTTAAGCTGTTCGCCGAACAATCTGGAATCGGAAGCCTGGAATTGAACCAGTGGGAGTTGTCCTACATCGACTCCTTTCCGCAGGGGGAGTATTGGCGAACGCCGGCGGACTGGTCCGGCATCCTTCCCGGTCTCTTCGGCAGCCTATTCCCGACGGAAGGTCTAAGTGTCGCACTGGAAAACCGGAAAGCGGAATGGACGTTTGAAATCGAGCCGAAGCGGGGAAGACTTCACGTCGCCGCGCGAGCCGGGCGAAGCGGCGACGACCAACGGGAAAGCCTGCTTCTTCACATGACCGCCCGCGGCCCCGTGGGCAAAGGCGGAGCCGACAGCCTTCGGTCGGGACTCGATCTGGGCCACAAGGTCGTCGGCAGCGCCTTTCTGCGGTTGGTGGACGAAGCGACGAGAAATCGGTGCGGAGCGAAATGATGATGATGTCGACGTACGTTCCACCGGCCGGCGGAACATCGTTTTACACCTCGTGGGATCGTTCGGAGTTCGCGTCGTTCGGCGCCCTCGGCGTCGATGGTCGCGGCGACTGGGAAAAACCGTCTCAAGGATGGTCCGCGGTCTTCGATGAATTGCTGCGAATCCGCAAACTTCCCGACGACTGGGACGGCGAAGGAACGGCGTCGCCCAATCCCTCTTTGGTCGACGGAGCGATCTCGCTGGCTCAACGCCTACGGTCGATCGGCTGTCCGCCGCCGAACCGCGTGCTCGCCAGCGTGGACGCGACCGTCTATTTCGAGTGGCATTCGCCGATCGACTACTGCGAGATCGAAGTCGTTTCGCCCGTGGACGCCGAGTATCGACGAGTCCGCGACGGGTCGAACGAAACCGAAGTCGTGTACTTGCCCTGCCAATCGTAAGTCGGCGTCGCCGATTCGGCGGGAGCCGTCATGAAATCTGAATCCGCCCCGATCACGGACGACGAATGCCTTCTCCGTCGCGTTCGGGTCGAAATGTTTTGTACCGCCGACAACCCGTTCATTTCTCCGAACGCCTTCGCACCGCGAACGAGTGGACGAGACGTCGATGTCGATGTCGATGTCGACGGCCTCAGTCTTTACCGCGAGGCCTGCCAGCAATCTCCGACCGACGTTTTAGCTACCGTCGCCTCCGACCGCCTTCACGAATACGGCGTCGTGCGGATCAGGGCGTCGCTTCTGAAAGAACTAGGTCTTACCATCAAAATCAGCCGCGACGATCGAATCCCCGGCCATGTCGTGATTCCCGAGATGAACGCGGTCGACTACAAGAAGGAAAAGGCCGCCTTCACGCCGATCAAGTCGGCTCTGGCGAGGGAAGCAAGCAAGGATGAGAATATCTTAATTCGTCCACAGCCTAAGACTTAGACTCGTATTCCGTCGCAGGCCATTACGTTCCCCCACCCCCGTCACTCCAAACCCGGCGCGGTTTCACGGCAAACCGTATGACGTGATCGGGGCCGGTTCTTCACTTCCAGAAGAACAGTACCGTGACGATCACGAACGGGATTCCCAGGAAGGGGAGCGAGTATTTGAAGATGTACGAGAAGAAGTCGGGCATCTTCACGCCCGCTTCTTCGGCGATCGATTTCACCATGAAATTCGGGGCGTTGCCGATGTAGGTGTTGGCGCCCATGAAGACGGCGCCGAGGGAGATCGCGGCCAGGTAAATGCCGTGCTCGGCGACCAGCCGGGCGACCGCTTCGTCTTCGGCCATGCCGGGGTGGTAGGCGCCGCGCAGCGTCGTTAAGAAGGTGTAATAGGTCGGGGCGTTGTCGAGCAGGCTGGAGAGCAGTCCGGTCACCCAGAAGTAGTGGGCCGGCGTGGTGGTGAAATCGATGAGCGGCCGGAGCGCCCCCGCCTTGCCGGCGTTCAGGATTTCCAGCGTCGGGATGATGGTGACGAAGATCGCCAGGAAGAGCCAGCCGACTTCCTTCATTGGGAACCATGTGAAGCCGTTGGCGGCGCGGATCGGTTTCGGCGTGACGACGAGCGACAGTCCCAGCATGGCCAAGAGAATAAGATCGCGGGCGAGGTTCTGAAGCGGCAGGTGAAGGCCGGCGAGGTGAATTTCACCGTGTTCGACGAACCCGGCGATGTTGAGATCGTGCGGCTTCCACGACCCAGACACTAAGACGCCCGCGATCACGCCCGCCATGAGCGGCAGGTTCTGCAGGCCCTCGACCGCCAGCGGCTCGCGCGCCGCCGGGACGGCGTTTTCCACCGGCGGTTCCAGGCGGTAGTAGTACAGGTCGAGCAAAGTGTACGCGGCCAACACCAGGCCGCCGCAGACCAACAGGTGCGGCCAGAGGTTTTCGAGCGTCCAGAAGAACGGCACGTGGTGCAGGTAGCCCAGGAAGAGCGGCGGGTCGCCCAAGGGCGTCAAACAGCCGCCGATGTTGCTGACCAGAAAGATGAAGAAGACGACGGTGTGGACGTTGTACTTGCGCGTTGCGTTGGCGCGTAAGAGCGGCCGAATGAGCAGCATCGAGGCGCCGGTGGTGCCGATCCAACTGGCAAGGGCCGTGCCGAAGAGCATCAGGCCGGCGTTGGTCCACGGAGTGCCGACGAGCGTTCCGCGCAACAGAACACCGCCGGAAATGGTGTAGAGCGAGGCGAGCAGGATCATGAACGGGACGTAGTCGACGACTAAGATGTGGACGATCTTAGCGAACGCTTCCGCGCCGTAGAAGAACAGGAACGGCGGCACGACGAGCGCGATCCAGCCGAGGGCCACCTTGGGAAAATGGTGGTGCCAGAAATGGCCCGCGAACAGGGGGAAGAGGGCGATCGACGCCAACATGCCCGCGAAGGGGAGCGTCCACAACAACGACATCGACTCGCCCATGAAAATCCTCGTCCTCGATAAGCCGCCGCTTCGTCGACGAAGCGCGGCGGTTTGGTCAACCCGCGGTCGGGGCGGGGGCGTCGAACAGCTTCGCCACCAGCGCGTCGTCGGGCGGCTTGGTCGCCAAGCTAACGCCGACGCCCACCGCGAAGGAGGCGAGCAGTCCCCAAACGACCGGTTCCATGCCTAGCAAGAACCACGGTCGAAACGAGGTGCCCTGGCCTATGCCGGGGTCGTAGCCGAACGCGAGGGACCAGTAGATGCCCGTGCCGAAGAGCAGCAGCATGACGCCCGCGCCAGCGAACATGGCGGCCGCCATGCCGGCGGCGGTGGCGCGCCGCCAGTAGGCGCCGAGCAGGGCGGGCGCCAAGAAGGTGGCCGCCGCCCCGGTACCCGAAAAGACCACGAACGCCTGCAGGTACTTGGGCGGACTGATGTTCGCCCCGACCGCCGCCAGGCCCACGCCCACCATCGCCAGGTGCGACATACGGCGCAGCTCGGCCTCCGTCGCGTTCGGTCGAACGAAGCGTTGGTAGACGTCGCGCACCAGGCCCGACGCGATCACCACCAGGTACGTGCTGACGGTGCTCATCACCGCCCCGAACGGCGCCGCCAGAATCAGGCCGGCGAGGAACGAACCGAACGGCAGGTCGGCGGTGGTGCGAAGCGCCATGCGGGGAATGATTTCGTCGGACTTGGCGAGGTTCGGAAAAAGGGTGTGGCCGCAGATGCAGATCATGATGAGCGGCAGGTAGATGAACAGGTTGTAGCTGCTAAGAAGGACGATCGACCGGCGGAGGGTGCCGGCGTCGCGGCAGGCCATGACGCGGACCATGCCGGCGGGCGACCCCACCCCGGAAAAGACCCAGACGACGAAGAACGAAAACGCCAGACTCAGCGGCAGAAATTCGCGGCCGGACCCCGTTGGGTCGAACCCCGGCCCGAAGACGATGCCCGGCCCTTTCTGCGCTACGGCGGTGAGCGTGGCCTGTTCCATGCCGCCGGCGGCGCTGATCGCCAACGGCAGCAAGAGTAAGATGCCGAGCACCATCAGCACGCTTTGAAACAGGTCGGTCCAAACCGCCGCCAGGAAGCCGCCCATCACGGTGTACCCGACGACGGTGATGGTGAACACCGCCAGCCCGACGTAGTAACCGACGTCGAGCCGGTAGGCCGCGTCGGCCGCCTTCGCCGCCCAAGCGCCATCGGGGTCTGAATTCGGCCCGAACCCGGGCAGTTTCTTCACGGCGGCCAGCAGTTTCTCTTTGGCGTCGAACTCGGCGCCGTCGAGCGCTTTCAGTTCGACGAGTAAGACGGGCGGCGGTTTCAGCCGCTCAAAGGCGGCGAAGCAGTTGGCGTCGACGCCGTAGTCGGCGGTCGATTCACCGGCGGCCACGCCCTTCTGGCCGGGCCAGGCGAATTTCATCACCAGCGCGCCCGCCTTGAACTGCGCCACCATCATGAACGACATGTAGAAGAGCAGGAACAACGACGCGACGACCCCCAGCGTCGGGCTGCCGAACCGTTCGCGGAAGAAGTCGGGGACGGTGATGGCGCCGGTGCGGCGCGAAAGCTGCGCCAGCCGTTTGCCCAGCACGGCGAACCCGGTGATCGGCACGACCATGTAGCCGGCGATCCAGAGGGCGACCACCCAGCCGTGGCTGTAGACCAACGACGGGAAGCCCATGAACGTGCCGCCGCTTTGCACGGTGGCGGTGAGGGCCAGCGCCCAGGCGCCCAGGCCGCGGTTGCCCAGGAAGTAGCTTTTCATGAACGAGCCGCCGGCGGTCAAACGTTGGGCGGCCGCCCCCAGCCAGAACGACGACCCAATGAACAGCCCCAGCGCCGCCAGCGTGCCGATTCCGTTGAAGAAGTCACTCACCGTCGGCCTCCTTTTCAGCCGTCGGCCCGACGGGCGCTTCGTCGTCGTCGTTCCCCAGGTCGTCGTCGGTCATGAAGCCGTAGGCGAAGACGATCGATACGAACGCGCACGCCGCCCACGGCGCCGCCACGCCCCAGAAGACCCAGTCCGGGAAGCCGAAGACGAACGTCAACGTGGCGACGTCCCGGCCGTAGCCCATGGTGGCGCAGACGGTGAGGGTGTACGTCATGGCGACAACGAACAGTCCCAGCGTGAAGTACAACTCGCGGCGGGAACTGGTCAGCACGGGGTCGGGCCGGCGCGGAGCGGCTTCGGGCGGGGGGTCGGTCGCGGCGGGTGGGTTCGGCGGCATGACGGCCTTTCCGCGTCGGCGGCTGGGTGGGTCGGCAGGGGAGGAAGCGCGGCCGGGGCGGTTCGACCGCGGGAACGACGACGCCCCGGTCATTAGGTTTGCAAATACCGCCGCCGGCTGACAAGCAGAAAGATCAAAGAATCGTCGGCGGACGGCGTCGATTGGCCAACGCAGCGGCTTCACGGTTCGTAGGGTTTCTCGTTGGGTTCGCGGCGTCGTCGGCCTACCATTCTGACTGGGAATCGACGAGGCGCGAGCCGCCCGCTGGAATCGAGCGGCTCAGCCTACTCTTGGAGAGCAAACGCATGAAACGTTCGGGATGGGTTTCGACTTCGGCGCTGGCCTTGCTGTTGGGAGCCGCGCTCCCCGCCGCCGCGGCGTCGGTCCCCGTCAAGGACGCCGGCCGGTTCTTCTCGGCCGAAGCGGTCGTCAAGGCGGACGCCCTGCTGAAGGAAATCGACGCGAAGCGCCAGCGGGTGGTGTTGGTCGAAACGATCGACGCCGTGCCGGCCGACAAGAAGGACGCCGTCGCCAAGATGGACGGCAAGGAACGGGCGAAGTACTTCGGAGATTTGGCGATCGCCAGCGGCAAGGCCGCCAAGGCCGACGTTGTGGTGTTCGCCTGCAAAGAGCCGGCGCATCTGCGGGTCTTGGTCGGCGGTTCGCTGACCAAGGCCGGCTACTCGAAGGCCGACGAAACGGCGCTGAAGGACAAAGTCCTCGCCGCGTTCAAGGAAAAGAAGTTCGACGTCGGCCTGCTCGACGGGCTGGCGTTCCTGAATGATTCGCTCGGTTTGGTCGGTAAGACCCCGGCCGCGAAGACGGCCGCCGCCGTTCCGGGCGCCGCGAAGCCGGCCGCTCCCGCCGCCGCCGTGCCGCCGGCGGGCAACCCCGGCGACTTGGGCGCCGCCTCGCCGATTTGGGGCTGGCTCATCATCGGCGGCGTGGTACTGCTGGGCTTGTGGCTGGTCATGGGCCTGATGCGGGCGATGTCCGGGGCCGGCGGCGGCATGGGCGGCGGCGGCTTGCTCGGCGGCCTGATGGCGGGCATGTTCGGCGCGATGGCCGGCAGTTGGCTCTACAACTCGTTCTTCACCGACACCGCGTTCGGCGGCGACGGCGGCGCGACCGGTGACGGCGATGCTGGCGGCGGCGACTTCCACGACGCCGGCGGCGGCGACTTCGGCGGCGACGGCGGCGGAGATTTCGGCGGCGGCGACTTCTAAGCCGTCGGCGCACTGCTTCTGTTAGCCGCCGCTTTCCTCAGCGGCGCGTCTTTTGTTGTCGTTCCGTTCCCGGACGCGCCGCTGCGGAAAGCGGCGGCTAGCGAAGACCGGCGGACCGGGAAGTCCGCCCTCCGTTGGATTCGTGCGGCCGGCCGGTTTCAGTACAGTCCGTGCAGCGGGCCGCCGGGAGCGGCCAAGCTCTCCACCCGACGGCAGGTCGCCGGGTCTTCGACCAGCGGCGGCGCGTGGTGCGGTTTGGCGCGGGCGTCGACGACCAGCGGTCCCGTGCAGCCCCAATGCTTCTGCCGAGTGAACGAGCCGACGCCCGTGACGTCGGCGGCCGGGTTCGACCGCGTGAACGTCGTCCACAGGAAATTGTTCTTCGTCCGCGCCGTGAACGCCGGGTCGTCGACCAACACCACCAGCGGAAAGCGGTCGATCAAGTCCGGTACGGCCGCCAGCGCCTGCTTCAAGCCGTCGAACGCCGGGCCGTCGTCAGCCGCCGCGCCCGTGGCGGCGAAGGGCGGGCCGCCGACCGCCAACACCCCCGGCAGACACACCGTCGGCGAGTGCCAACCCTCCGGCAGCGACAACAGCGACACCCGCGGCGGTTCGGTCGCCAACGTCCGCCGTTTCGGCCCCACCGCCGCCCACACCACCTTCGAGCCTTCGTTGAAGGCGCCTCCGGAGTAGTCGAGGGTGTCCATCGTGGTGCACGTCTGAAAGTGGACGTCGCGCGTCCAGTCGATCCGTTCGAATAGATGCCGAAAAACCGCCGCCTCGTCATGCACGTCGAGGTCGGGGTCGTCCTCCTTGGCGACGATTAAGAGGTATTTCGCCAGCGACAATTGCCCCTGGCCCAGAATCGCGTTCGCCTGCGTCAGCAATTCCTGCGGGCGGCGGCGCTCGGCGTACGGGGTGTATCGCTCGCTGCCGACGGCCAACAGCAGCGGGTGGACGCCGGCGGCGTCGACCGCGTTCACCGCGTGCACGCCGGGAATGACCGTCGGTATGAGTGGACCGGTCAGTTCGTGGATGAACTCGCCGAAGGACGTATCCTCTTGCGGGGGCCGACCGACCGACGTGAACGGCCAAACCGCTCCCGGCCGATGGTAGACGCGCTCGACCTTCAGCACCGGAAACGGGTGAACAAGGGCGTAGTAGCCGAGGTGGTCGCCGAACGGGCCTTCGGGCAGCCGGCGGTCGGGGTCGACCACGCCGGTGATGCAGAAGTCGGCCTCGGCGGGCATCGGCAGGCCGGCGCGGTCGGGCTTCACCAGTTGCAGCCGACGGCCGCCCAACGCGCCGGCGAAGGCGAGTTCCGGCAGTCCTTCCGGCAACGGCATCACCGCCGCGACCGCCAGGGCGGGCGGTCCGCCGACGAAGACGTTCACGCGGAACGGCTTGCCGGCCCGCAGCGCCGCCGCATGGTGGACGCCGATGCCGCGATGCAGTTGGTAATGCAGGCCGATTTCATCGTTCGTCTTATACTCGTTCCCCGAAAGCTGAATCCGGTACATCCCTAAGTTCGACTTGGCGAAGCCGGGGCGCTCCGCGTCTTCGGAATAAACCTGCGGCAGGGTGACGAACGGTCCGCCGTCGTTCGGCCAGCAGACGACCTTCGGCAGCCGATCGATCGTCGTTCGGTGTGCTAAGATCGGCCCGCGACCGACGGTCTTCGGCCGGAGGTTCCAAGCGGTTTTAAGCAGACCGACGTACCGCCACGGTCGGCGTTTCACCTGTTCCGGGTCGACCTTCACTTCCACCAGTTTGCGGACGGAATCGAGGGCGTCGCGGAAGAGGAAGCGGGTGCGTTCCAGCGTGCCGTAAAGATTCGCCAGCAACGGAAATTCGCAGTCCTTCGGCCGGGTGAAGAGCAGCGCCGGACCGCCGGCCCGATAAACCCGGCGTTGAATTTCGGCGACTTCCAAATGCGGGTCGACTTCGACGTCGACGCGGCGCAGCCGACCGGTCTTTTCCAGGTCGGCGATGCAGTCTTGCAGATTGCGATAGCCCATAAGATCCTCGGACGCCCGTCTTAGCCCTGAACGGGCGGCCTTCTTACAGCCCAGGGCGACGCCCCGGGAACTAAGACATCAAGGGGACCGCGACGCCCTGAAAGGGCGCGACGACGGCCGGAGTCGCCATGAATCGGGCGGACGATACGACGCACGCCGTCTATTCGTCGCGCCTTTACAGGGCTTCACCATTTTACGTCGTCTTAAACCCAGGGCGTTGCCCTGGGCTGGGGGAATGCCGCCCTTTCAGGGCTGAAATCAACGCCGACCTATCGTTGGGCCACGCCGTCGTCCGATGAAACTCAACGTCCTCAGTTTATAGACGAACGGCGTTCCGCCGCCGGCCGCCGCGACGACCTACCGCATTCCGCC
Organism: Planctomycetia bacterium; assembly: GCA_051648425.1. GTDB lineage: Bacteria > Planctomycetota > Planctomycetia > Kolteriales > Kolteriaceae > JBOFFD01. Next base: position 375 of record JBOFFD010001038.1, on the reverse strand, counting down.
TCATAGCCCGCCGCGCGAGCAAGGGATTCCGAAAGCCGCCCGACGTCGAAAAGCCACCCGAAGGTAGACGAAGCGATCGGAACAGGAATCCCTTGCTCGCGCGGCGGGCTATGAGGCCGCGGGAATTGGGCGGCGGTCGGCTTCCGTGTGGAAATAGCCGTGGTCGAGGAAGCGGCGGGTGTAGGCGAGCGCCGGCGGCCAGAACGGCAGGAACAGGTGCAGGCAACGGACGGTGGCGAAGTCGGCCGACCCCGGTAGGCGGGTGCTGGCGACGGTCACGGTGCCGTCGTCGTCGCCGGGAATCATGGTGCTCCAACCGTTGCCGTCGCCGCGGGCGCCGGCGACGACCCCGGTTTCCATCATCGCGCGGTTCGG
>JBOFFD010001037.1:0-1578 GCA_051648425.1 Planctomycetia bacterium | reverse complement strand
CGCGGCCCGCGCGCACCCAGGGGGACCGTCCGCATGTCACTTCACTTTCTGCGTCAGATCGATCGTTTGAAACAGATGATCCTCGCGCAATCGGCGCAGGTCGAGGAGGCGGTCGAGACGGCGATGCAGGCCGTCGAAGACCGCGACGCGGAGGCCGGCCGGCGGCTCGTCGCCGACGACGACGCGATCGACCACAAGGAAATCGAGATCGAAGAGGAAATCCTTAAGACGCTGGCGCTGTACCAACCGGTGGCGTCGCAGCTTCGGTTCGTCGTGTCGATGCTCAAGATCAACTGCGACTTGGAACGCATCGGCGACTTGGCGGCGAATATCGCCGAGCAGGCGGTGCTGCTGGCGGCCCAACCGCCCGGCGTCGCCGCTCCGTTCAACCTCAGCGGCGAGGCGCAGAAGGTTCGCGCCATGCTGAAACGGGCGTTGCAGTCGCTGGTCGACGGCGACGTCGGCTTGGCCGACTGGGTGCGCGGGACCGACGACGAAGTCGACGACATCCACCGCCGAATGTTCGCCGACGTCGAGGCGGCGATGCGGCTCAATCCCGAACACGTCCCGTCGCTGCTCTGCTTCCTGCAGACCTCGCGGCAGTTGGAACGGATCGCCGATCTGGCGGTGAATATCGCGGAAGACGTGGTATACATGGTGCGCGGCGAAATCCTTCGACACCACGGCGACAAATCAATCGCCGACAGCGCTCCCAAAGCCGCCGTCGGCCTTGGGGGCGACGACGACGCATGATCTGGCTGCAAATCTACGACCCGCTAGGGAACGCCGCCCTTTCGACGCTGCTGGCGGCGTCGCCGATCGTCGTGCTGCTGGGTCTCTTGATCGTCGGCGTCTCGGCGCCCCGAGCAGCGCTGGCGGGGCTGCTGGCCGCGCTGGCGAGCGCGGTCTACGGCTTCGGCATGCCCGCCTCGACGGCGCTGGCGGCCGCCGGCTACGGGGCGGCCTACGGCCTCTTCCCCATCGGGTGGATCGTCTTCGGCGCGGTCTTCCTTTACCGTCTCACCGTCCACTCCGGCCAGTTCGACGTCGTCAAGCGTTCGGTGGCGGCGCTGTCGCCCGACCATCGCATGCAGGCGCTGCTCATCGCCTTTTCGTTCGGCGCGTTCGTGGAAGGGGCGGCCGGCTTCGGCACGCCGGTGGCCATCTCGGCGTCGCTGCTTTTGGGACTGGGTTTCCCGCCGCTGAAAGCGGCCGGCCTGGCGCTGTTGGCGAACACGTCGCCGGTGGCCTTCGGGGCGTTGGGCACGCCGATCTTGACACTGGCGCGGATGGTCGAAAGCGACCCCGCCAAGGTCGACCAAACCGCGATGCTGCTTTCCGCGATGGCCGGCCGCCAGTTGCCGTTGTTCTCCCTGATCGTGCCGGCGTGGATGGTCGTCGCCATGAGCGGCTGGCGCGGACTGGTCGGCTGCTGGCCGGCGGTGCTCGTCTGCGGCGGCAGTTTTTCGGCGTTGCAGTTCCTGACCTCGAACTACCACGGCCCGACCCTGGTCGACGTCGTCGGCGGCGTTGGTTCGCTCGTCGCGACGGCGGTCTTCCTGCGCTTCTGGCAGCCGC
>JBOFFD010001036.1:0-3153 GCA_051648425.1 Planctomycetia bacterium | reverse complement strand
CGACGCCCAATGGATTCTGCTCGGTTCATTGGCCTTGGGGCTGCCGGCCGCCGCTTGGCTGCGGGCGCCGGAGTTCTTCACCGCCGCGCTCTACATCGCCGTTGGGTCGATCGGCTGCGTGGCGGCGGCGTGGCACTGGCGCCGTCGGCTCGTCGGTTTGACGCTCGCCGTTGCACCCATCGCCGCGACCGCCGCGACCGTGGCCGTCGTCGCGGGCGATTTCGCCGAGAATTTTTCGTTCCGCGACTTCGCGGCCGACGCCCAGAGCATCGCCCGGCGCAACGGCGTTTCATTGCAGTACCTGGCCGACGATCCACCCCGGAACGGTTTCAAACTGGAAGACTTCACCACGCCGCCAGCGTTGTGGTTCTACTGCGCGCCCACGCCCCAACGGCTGTGTACCACCGAAACGTTGGCGCGGGCCGACGCGGTGGAACAGCTTGCGTTGACAGTCGGGGAACCGAATCTGGTGGTGATGTCGGCCGTGCAGTACGAAAGAATCCGCAAGAATAAGACGATCAAGGTGCAGCGGGTGCTCGACCACGTCACCTTGACGAAAGACCACGCGCTCTTGATCTGGATCGAAGCGAAGCCCGTTCGCCGGCATAAGACGGCCGGCGTCGGCTCCGCGTCGACGAAACTCTAAGTCACGCCGATCGGCGGCGCGGCGGGCGGTCTTACACCCGCGGCGCCGACCCGACTTCAGGCACCGTCGGATGCACGTCCGGTCCGAAGTACCGCAGCATCACCAGCGGCCCCGCGCCGTCGTTCACGACCTTCAGTCCGCCGTGGGCGGCTTCGGCCGAGACGAACACCTCGTCTTCGGTCAGTTCGCCGTACCGAATCATCGCCGGGGTTTCGAGGGTCAGTTTTCCGATCTTACCGCGACCTTGCATGGTGATGAGGCAGAACGCCCCCGGGTCGCGCAGCGTCAGCGACGCCCCCGGCTGCACCGTCAGTTCCTTCGCCGAGAACAACTGCTTGCCCTTCACTCGGCCGTACACCACCCACCGGTCGACGTACCCCGCCGCGGCGGTGTCGCCGTCGGCGATCGGTTCCAGGTAGTGCGAATCCTTGAAGTTCGGGTTGACGTTGGCGTCCCAATCAAGCTGTTCGATCAGGTAGTCCAAATCCTGGTGTTTGTCGGCGGGAACGTCCTTCACTAAGAGATGCCAGGGGACGTATCGGCCTTCCACCATCGATTGGTACATGCCGAAGACGTCGGACCCCCACTGCGGTTCATACGTGACGAGCGAACCGGGTGCGTGTAAGATGCAGGGCGGCACCAGCCAGCCGGTGCCGGGTTTCAGACGGTACGCCTTCGACAAATCCAGCACGCCGTTGTCGCCGTCATTCCACCGCTCCAGGCAGCGGCGAAGCTGGTCCTTGGTCGTGCCCGGTTCCAGGCCGAAGTAAGTGTGCGGGAAGTTGTTGCCGATGGCGTTCAGTTGCGGCGGGAAGTAGTAAGACTCCGGCTTGCCCTGCTGGCCGACGAGCGCCGCCTGTTCGTCGCTCTGATGCATGTGGTGAGGGATGGGGCCGCAGTTGTCGAAGAACTTGCTGTAGACCGGCCACCGCTTGTAGGCGTCCCAGATTTCCTTGCCGACGACCGCCGACCCCAACGAGCCGATGGCGTCGCGCAGCGTGAACTGACACCCCTCGTGCAGCACGTACGACAACCCTTCGTCGTGCTCGCGGTTGTCGTTGGCCGCTTCGGTCGTCGAGCCGAACCAGCGTTCGTCGATGCCGCCGCGGTGGGCGCCCATCGCGTAGTAGTGGTCGGGATGCAGCTTCAGCCGCTTGCCCGGCGTCAAGAACGAGCGGGGCACCCACGTCGGCGTCAGCCGCAGCACGCCCTCGCCGGCCTCCAGCGCCGACTTCATAAACGCCGTGTTGGTGTTGAGTTTGCGTTCGATCGCCATGAACTTCGACCCTTCCGCGAATGTCGGCCGTTGCTTCGCCGATCGAGGAAGGATCGGCGGTCGCTGCGCTGCGATCCACCGGTTGTAACCGGCCGTCGGTCTGCGGACAAGTGACGGCCGCGCCTCAGTATTGTGGTACAGGCGTCTCGCCTGCACGAAGCAGTAGCCGTGGCGCCGCGAAGGTTCGTGCAGGCGGGACGCCCGCACCACAAGGCTCATCCGGGAAACCGCGAGCGGCCCGAGTTCTACCGAACCGCTTCCCGCAGACGGCGGGCCAGCGCCGTATGCCGCGACGCCGTCTCGCCCCGCGCCACCGCCATCGTCAGCGCCTTGCGGCTGCCGACCAGCACCACCAGCTTCTTGCCGCGCGTCACCGCCGTGTAAACCAAGTTCCGTCGCAGCATCATGTAGTGCTGGGTGTGCAACGGCAGCACTACGCAGGGGTATTCGCTGCCCTGGCTTTTGTGGATGGTGAGCGCGTAGGCCAGCGACAGTTCGTCCAAGTCGTGGAACTCATAAACGACCGGTCGGCCGTCGAACAGCACGGCCACCGTCTGTTCGTCGCCGTCGACCGCCGCCACCAATCCCAGGTCGCCGTTGAACACGTCGCGGTCGTAATTGTTGACCGTCTGAATGACGCGGTCGCCGACGCGGAACCTCCAACCGAACCGTTCAACCTCCGCCTTGGACGCCGCCGGCGGGTTCAGCGCCCGTTGCAACACCATGTTCAGATTCTGGGCGCCCAGCTCGGCCCGGTTCATCGGCGTCAGCACCTGCACGTCGGTCGTCGGGTCGAAACCGAAACGCTGCGGGATCCGTTCGCGCACCATCTTCACCACGCGCTCGACAACCGCCGCCGGGTCGTCGGCCTCCACGAAGTAATAGTCGGTCAACTCGGTTCCGGTGGGGAAATCCGGCACTTCACCCTGGTTCACCGCGTGCGCCGCCGTGACGATTCGACTGTCCTTCCCCTGGCGGAAGATTTCCGTCAGTCGCGCGACCGGCACACAGCCCGACTGAATGACGTCGGCCAGCACCGCCCCCGGTCCCACCGACGGCAACTGGTCGACGTCGCCCACGAGCAGCAGGCAGGCCTTCGGCGGCAACGCGCGAACGAACTGGTTGGCCAGCACCGCGTCGACCATCGACGCTTCGTCTAAGACGAAGAGGTCGCCCTTGAGTGGTCGATCGGCGTTCCGCTTGAAGCCGCCGCCCGCCGGGTCGAACTCCA
>JBOFFD010001035.1:0-1840 GCA_051648425.1 Planctomycetia bacterium | reverse complement strand
GTGGAGGAATTCATGGAAGCCCTCCGCGGGCTTCCGGCGAAGGTCGCCGCGTACTTCGACCATCCGGAGGTGCAGTACACATGACACCGCTGACAGGCTGATGGCATCTTTCTGATGAAGTTATTTGCCGACGTAATAGCGTTGTAGCGGTGGGGCGTCTACTGCGTGAATCGCGGCACGTTTGTCATACAAAGGTTATGTCGTTGGAGATTCCGCCTACTTCACCGATTGTCAACAGTGTTATTGGGTTGTCTCGGAGTCGGCGGCGGCCTCTCACCTCCAGCCGACCGGAATGACGTGCACCAAGCCCGTGTACTCCGCGCTCCCAGGGTTCTGGAAGGCTTGTTTTCCGGCCACGAAGGTGGTGGTGTGATCGGCGTGGGTCGTCGGGGTTTGGGGGGAGCCGGTCTCGGGATTTAGGCCGCTGGGTAAGTCGATGGCGAGGACGCGGCGGGCGGGGGAGCGGGTTTCGTTGATGGTGTTGATGGCGGCGGCGTAGTCCGGGCGTGGGGGGCCGGCGGAGCCGGTGCCGAGGAGGGCGTCTAAGATCCAGGCGCAGCGGCGTAGGCGCGTCGGTAGGCCGCCGTCGGCGGCGTTGAAGATCGGTATGCGCAGAACCGGCAGTGGGGCGTAGGCGGTCGCGGCGTCGCCGGTGAGGGCGGCGGCGGGGACGACCGCTTCGATGTGGACCGGTATCTCTAAGAGGTGCAGGTGGCGCGCAATCGCGAAGCCGTCGCCGGCGTTGTTGCCTTTGCCGCAGACGACCGCCACCGGGCCGGGGAGGCGCAGCGCGACCAGCAGGTCGACGACCCCGCGAGCGGCGTTCTCCATCAAGACGGGGCCGGGGACGCCGGCGGCCATGGCCCGGCGGTCGATCGCGCGAACGGCGTCGCGCGACAGGAAAAGGTCCGAGCGGTCGGGCGCGGTCACTTCCAGGGGAAGAGTTGGAAGGCGACGAAGCCGCCCAGAGCCGCGCCGACGGCGAAACTGACGACGATGGCGCCCCACCACCGGTTCAACAGCGGTCGGCGAGCGTCGGGGGTGAGTGCGGTGCGGCGCTTGTCGGTGGGTTGCCCGGCCTTGCGGTCGGCGGAGCGCTTGTCGGCGGCCGACTGGTCGGCGGCGTCGAGAGCGCGGCGGAGCGTGGCGCGCGGACCGGGACCGCCGGCGGGACGCGGCGCGCGGCCCAGGCTGAACGGCGCGGTCGGGTCGACGGGCGCGGGCGGATCGGTCGGCGCGGCGCCGGTGGGGCGGTCGTGCAGGCCGATTTCGTCGCTACGGTCGTTGGCGCGGTCGGCGGCGGGGCGCGGCGCCGAGTTTCCCGGTGCGGCGGGCGGCCGACAGCCGCGCGGCAGGCCGTCGGTCTTTTCGCCGTCGTCTTCCAGCGCCAGCCAGTCGGCGGGGCGCACGTCGTCCCAGTGCGGCGGAACGTCGGCGAACTCGTGCCGGCCCGAATATCCGCTTGCACGGAACTTGTAGAGGAGGTATTCCGCCTTCTCGAACGGATAGAGGCGGAGCAGTTGCTTGGTGTAGAAGCGGACGTCGTCGGACTGCATCGCTTCCTGCATCGACTCGAAGTTCTTCAGCAGGTGGTTCGGATTACCGGCCAACAGGCGCAGGCGGCAACGCTCGGCCAGTTCCGGGTTTCCGCCCATCTCCGCGAAGCCCCCCGCCAATACGAGGAACTTGTCGCGTTGCAACGGAAGCCTCTGGTGGTCGGAGGCGCTCGCCAGATGCAGATAGAGGTCGATCAAGGCTTCTGGAGCAGGCATGGCTCGCCCCCGTTCGTCGCTAGCTGGTCGTAATTTCCTGCATTATCGAACGCGCGCCGCGCGGGAAC
>JBOFFD010001034.1:0-7224 GCA_051648425.1 Planctomycetia bacterium | reverse complement strand
CCGCGATCGGAGCAGGAATCCCTTGCTCGCGCGGCGGGCTATGAATCGGCGCGCTCGACGAAGATCCATGCCGACGTAATAACCACGACGACGTATATTGAACAGACGTGTATTGAACAGCGCGACGGCTTGGACCGTTCGGTGCGGGAATCTTTGCGTTGGGTCGTCTCGGTAAATCGTAGGACGGACTTCAGTCGGTCCGGATCACGTCGTCGGGACGAGTCCTATTCACTTGGAAAATGAGCCGGCCGACCAATGATTCACGGACGGAAGTCCGTCCTACAATGGTCGCCAATCCTTACCGATGCAAAAATTGGAGCGTCGATGGGTCTCGATGAAGAAGTGCTGGTCGTGCCGCGTCGCCGTTGGGTGGAGTGCGGCGGGCGGGTCGGGTTCGGGCCCGCGGTCGGCGTGTTCGAGCGGTTGCTCGATCCCGACCATCTCGCCTGGATGTCCCGTCGACTGTGTGAAACCGATGAAGACTGGCTGCAACTGGTGCCGTACGTGGTCGTCACGGCGCCCGACCCCGACTCGACGGCGGCCGGCCCGCTTGTCTTCTGCTACCGTCGCGGGTCCAGCGGCAACGAGACCCGCCTGCACGCCCGCTGGTCGCTGGGGGTGGGCGGCCACGTCGGCCGGGACGACGGCCCCGCGGGACCGGCGGCCTATTTCGCCGGCTTCCACCGCGAACTACACGAAGAGGTCGAACTCTTCGGTCGGCCGTTCACCGAAAAAGTCGTCGGCCTCATCCACGACCCCGGCACGCCGGTCGGCCGGGTTCACCTCGGCGTCGTCCATCTGTTGACGCTGCCCGCCCCCGAAGCCGTCGCGCGCGACCGTTCGCTGGTCGACGCCGGCTTCCACCCATCGGCGAACGCCCTAGCCGATCGTGAGCAATTCGAGAGCTGGTCGGCGCTGGTTTTAGACCACGTGCTGGCGCCAGCGGCGGAATCCCGAAATTCGACTTTTTCGGAATAGTCCGCTTTTTCCTCAAATCCGCTCCGGGTTCCGGTCGATACATGATACGAGCGAGGCGCCGAACTTCTTCTACGGGGAAGGTCGCGCCGCCGCGCCGAACGTCCTCGGGGACGCCGGTCGATCGACTTGGAAGGGACGGATATGAGCACCTACCTGATCAGCGCCGTGGCGGCTTTGGTGCTTGGCGTCGACGGCCGACCGGCCGCGGGCGCCACGACCGAACCGCCGCCGCTGCCGGCTCGGGTAAGCCCTTCGGTTCCTTCGACGCTGGAGATTCCGAGCCTACCCGTCGGTCCGTCCACCGGCCGGGCCTTCGGTCGCACGCCGATCGCGCTGGGCCGCCAGCCGGCCGCCGTCGCGCCGGTCAATCCAGTCGAACCGACGCCGTCCGACGCTGAGTTCGTCGACGACGAGCAAACGGACGCCGTTCCAGAGCCGGCGCCGCTGAAGAAGCCCGAACCACCCAAGATGAAGACGACGATCCCGGTCGCCCCGAAAATGGCCCCCGCCGGTCCCGTCGACGCCGCACCGATCAAGGCCGAACCGATCACCCCCGCGCCGACTTCGATCGATCTGGGCGCCGCCCTCTCCGCGCCGCCGGCGACGCCCAGCTGGTCCGCCACCCCCGCCGCCACGGCCGCCGGCTGCGGCCCCTGCGGCCTTGCCTGCATCGGCCCGGAACTGTGGTTCGCCAAGCTCGACTACCTGGTCTGGGCGACCAAGGGCAGCCGGCTGCCGGTGATCGCGACGTTCAGTCCGGAAAACACCCCGCGCGACGTCGCCGGCATTCTCGACCAGCCGCGCGTCGCCGCGCCGATCGGCGGCGGCGTGGTCGGCGGCGAAGCCCGCAGCGGCCTGCGCTTCCTGTTCGGCGGTCTGGTCTCCGAAGAACGCAAGCTCTGGTTCCAAGCCGGCGGCTTCTCGCTCGGCGACGGCAACGACTCGTTCCTCGACGGCTCCGAAGACGGCTCGCGCATCATCGCCCGCCCGTTCTTCAACTCACAGACCGGCGACCAAGACGCCGAACTCATCTCGTTCCCGGACGTTCGCAGCGGCTTCGTCGCGGCCGACTACGAAACGAACTTCGGCGGGGCCGAGGCCGCCTTCCGCTGGAACCTCTGCTGCGGCGAAACCGCCCGCAAAGCGTATCGGCTCGACTTCCTCGCCGGCTACCGCTACCTCCGGCTGAACGACACGCTGACGATCAACAGCCGGTCGACGGCATTGGAAGCCGGCGGCCCGATCGCCGAGGGCACGACGGTGTTCGTCCGCGACCAGTTCCGCACGGAAAACGACTTCCACGGCGGCGACTTCGGTTTGGCCTGGTCGACGAAGAAGGGCAAATGGACGATGGAATCGACCGGTCGGCTGGGGCTGGGGGCGTCGAACCAGATGGTGTTCAACGCCGGCTGGACGACCACCGACCCGCGGGCCGGAGCCACCACCACCACCGCCGGCGGCCTCTTAGTCCAGCGCACTAACGCAGGCGTCTTCGAGCGCACCGACTTGGCCGTCGTGCCGGAACTCGATCTTACATTCAGCTACGAACTGAGTTCACGGGCGAAGATCGGCCTAGGCTACACGTTCCTGTACCTGTCGGACGCGGCCCGCGCCGTCGACCAAGTCGACGGCGCCGTCAATCCGTCGGTCCAAGGCGGCGGCCGAGTGATCGGCCCCACCCAACCGCTCTTACAGTTTGAAAGCACCGACTTCTGGGCGCAAGGCCTCAACATCCGTTTCGACCTGGAGTTCTAAGCCCCGCCGACCGCCGCGCCAACCGTTCCATAGAATACGATCAAGGCATTCGACCGCCGCGACGGAGGGACGGAAAATGAGTCAGACCGACGTGTTGGCGTTTCTTCAGAAACGACCGTTTCAACCTTTCCGCATTCATGTTTCGGACGGCACCGAATTCGAGATTCGGCACCCGGAAATGATGATGGTCGGACGGACGAGCGCCATGGTCTTTTACCCGCCGTCAGGGCTGAACCTGCCGGCCTACGACCGCTACGAATCGGTCGCGCTGGTCCACATCACCCGATTGGAACCGCTGGAAACGTCGACGGTTTAATCAACCATCATCGCTGGACGACACACCGTATGAGTTCGGCGTGAATGTCACACACGTTTCAGCGACGGCCGTCGCGGCGGGAAACGAACGACCCGTCGCCCCGCCGCCCGCGATTGCTCGGCCAGCGCCGCCGACAGCGACCAAGCATCGTCGGCGGTTCGTAACCGGCCGTTCGGGTTGGCTCACCGGGCGCTCCAACCGGAAAAATCTCGCAAATTCCACCTCTGCATCCTCCGGCCTTTCTTTACTTCACTTTATCCGAGTCCATCTTGCCGATTTACAATGTAAAACCGATTGCTATCCTACCATTGGGGGAGACTGGCGTTCCGCTGGCGGAGGCTGAAAATGCCCGAAAACGAGACCCTTCAACCCGACACTGGTTTCGAATGGGTTGCTCCCGTTCGGCCTTCCGCGCGCGCCGAAGGAGCCGCCCGATGACGAAGGAACCCACCGCGCCGCGGATCGTCGGCCAGCGTCTGGCCGAGGCCAGAAAGGCGCGATCCATCACCCAGGAAGCCGCCGCCGAGCATATCGGCGTGAGCCGCCCCACGTTCATCGCTTTGGAGAAGGGCGACCGAGTCGCCAAGCCGGTCGAGATCGTCAAATTGGCGTCGCTCTACGGGCATCCCGTAAATTTTTTCGTTCGCGCGGCGGAGCCGCCGACCGACTTCCAACCGCACTTCCGCCTGGCGATGGAGAAGGTGAAGCCGATCGACGCCGAGCAGCTCAAGACCGCCGTCGGCGAGTTCAAGCTCTTCGTGGAAAACTATCTCGACCTGGAACGGCGGATGAAAGCCCCGATGCGGACGAACTACCCGCAGCCGGTGGTGCTGAACCCGCGCGTCGACGTCTCCGAACTCGCCGCAGACGTGGCGAACCGGGAGCGGCAACGGCTCGGCCTCGGCGACCAACCCCTTCCGAACATCCGCGGCCTTTTGGAGTGGGACGTCGGCGTCCGCATCTTCTACTCCCGCCTTCCCCGCATGGTCGCCGGCCTGTATCTCTTCGTCGACGGCCTCGGCGGCTGCATACTCGTCAACAGCGTCCACCCCCCCGACAAGCAGCGGGCGTCGATCGCCCACGAGTACGCCCACCTCATCGTCGACCGCCACACCGCGGGCATCGACTACCTCGCCGTTTTCGGCCGCAAACCGGCGAACGAGCGGTTCGCCGAGTCGTTCGCCATGAACTTCCTCATGCCCGCGTCGTCGGTGCGACTCCGCTTCAACGAGATCCTGAACGCGACGGGCGACTTCCAGGTCGCCGACTTGGTCAAGCTCAAGCACCGCTACTTCGTGTCGATGGAGGCGATGGCGCGGCGGCTCGAATCGCTCGGGCTGCTAAAAACGGGGACGTGGGATCTGCAAAGGGAGAAGGGCCTGCCCGTGCGCGAGGCGGAGAAGCGGCTTGGTCTGACGGCCGAAGTCCGCGCGGAGCCGGCGTATCCGGAGCGGTACAAATTCCTGGCCGTCCACGCCTACGAGCGGGGCGAGTTGAGCGAGCAGGAACTGGCCGACTATCTCCGCTGCGACGTCTGGGAAGCCCGCCGGGTGGTCCAGGAATCGCTGCTGAGCATGGAAGTGGACGCCGAGGGGCGTTCCCACCGGATGCAGGCCGATTTCGAGGCGTCGCTGCTCGTGGATCGCGTCTGAGGAAGGGAACCAGAGCCACGCCATGCCGGCCGTCATCCTGGATGCCTGCGGAATTCTGAACCTTTACGCCAGCGGCCGGTTCGCGGCGATCCTCGCCGCGCTGCGCTACGATTGGCGCCTACCGGCGGCGGTCGAACGCGAATCCCGGCAGTACAGGCAGCCGGACCCGGCCGACCCGGAAAAGCTCGTCGTTTCACCGATCGATCTTAAGCCGGCGATCGACGGCCGGCTGCTGACGCGCTGCGATTGCGAAGGCGACGAAGAAACCGCCCTCTACGTCGAGCTTGCGGCGCGGATCGGCGACGGCGAATCGATGGGGCTGGCCGTCGCGAAGCATCGGGTGTGGTTGGTGCTCACGGACGACAAGAAGGCCCGCCGGATCGCGAAAGAGCTTGGCGTCCCCGTCCTATCCACGACCGGCGTGATGAAGGAGTGGGCCGAGACCGTGCGTCCGGCCCCGGACGAACTGTCGGTCGTACTCGAAGCCATCGAGCGCTTCGCCAACTTCCGGCCAAGTCGCACCGCCGAACAGTACGACTGGTGGACGGCCTCGATCAAACCCGTCGACGCTTGACCAAAACGGAAAATCGCTCACCCCGTGGTGCGCATGCCGGCGGCGACGCCTTTGATGGTGAGGCGCAGGAGGTCGTGCAGGGTTTGCAGGTCGGCTTCGGGGGCGGATTCGTCCTGCTTGGCGCGCAGCCGTCTTAAGAGTTCCACTTGGGGAAGCGATTCTCCTCTTCGCGGAACGAATAAAAGATCAAAACTCATTCAAACAAATCTCATCTGTAGGGCCGCCGATTTCCCGATTCGAGCGCGACCGCCGGGTCTGGGTCGATCTCGTATCGGCCGTCGTTGTACGAGACGAACCAATCCGCCGGGACGCGGAGAGGCTGAAGTCGGAGGCCGAGAAGCATTGATCAAAGCTCCTCCCGATCTGAGTTCTCCGCCGCCGAACAACCAAGTTCATCTGCCGGCCGGTTTGAGTGTGTCGCCGCAGAACGGATTGATTGCTGCACCGGGCGCTCCGCTCCGCCAATAAGCCGTGGCGAACGGCAAGATGGACGTCCCTCGTCCGTTCTGTTTTCGGCGACTCCCCAAGAATCGCGGCGCCCGCAGCCTTGCAGCTCTATTCCCCGGGCAACTGTACCGTTTCGCGGAACAGTTTTTCGGCGCGTATTCTGTCTGGGCTCGGGTTGCCGTCGTCCAGCGGCGAATCCTGCAAGATGAGGATGATCGTATCTTTGCCGGATGGGAAAGAGAAAAGATCCTGGCGCAGCAGTGTACCGGCTATGCGGACTTCGATTCTTTTCCCTTTCAAGTCTTTCCCATTGACGTTCAGTGCAACGGGTTTACTTTTAGTCTTGCCGTCCTTGTACTTCGCGATCATGTCCTCGTGAAACGACGCCAGCGCCGCTTCATGATCTTCCTGGTCCTTGTGCTTGTGAACCATGATAATGCAGTCGTTGCCTTCGAGCGTCCAGAGCATCGACGGCGCCAGTTCAAGGTCGCACTCGAACATGTACTCCCGCGGGTAATGGAAGCTAAGTCCGGCGTTACGGAACACCCGGTACGGCTCGACCCGCAGGGTGGCGGTCTTCGCCTCGCCGAAAACGTCCGTCCGGAACGGCTTGTCGAGTTCGACGGGGATTTTCCCGCTATTCAACTCGAAGAAAAAGATCTGCGGCGGTTCTTCGTCTTCTTTGGTTCCGTGTGCATCCGGTTGCGCGAACGATTGCCGTCCGCCGCCAAAACCCGCTAAGATCGCCGCAAACAGTAGTGGACGACAGAGACGCTTCATGGGAAAACTCCACTGCTGAACTTGCTGCTAGCGATTCACAGGTATTCACCCGAAAAAACTTCACCCCGTGGTGCGCATGCCGGCGGCGACGCCTTTGATCGTCAGGCGCAGCAGGTCGTGCAGGGTTTGTACGTCGGCTTCGGGAGCGGATTCGTCTTGCTTGGCGCGCAGCCGTCTTAGAAGTTCCACTTGGATCAGGTTCAGCGGGTCGATGTACGGGTTGCGCACTTGGATCGAGCGTTGCAGCCAGGGGAGCGTTTCCAAGAGTTCGGCGCCGCCGGTGATGCCGAGCACGGCGCGCCGGGAGCGTTCGTATTCCTCGGAGATAAGCGTCCAGATGCGGTCGCGGGCTTCCACGTCGGGCAGCAGCTTCGCGTAGGTGCCGGCGACGTCCATGTCGGCCTTCGACAGCGCCAGCACGGCGTTGTCGATCGTCGCGGCGAAGAAGTGCCACTCGCGGTACATGGCGCGCACGGCGTCCCAGTTGGCGCCGCCGGCGGCCCGCAGCGGCTCCAGCGCCGTGCCGAGGCCGTACCACGCCGGCAGCAGGTACCGGCCCTGCGTCCAACTGAAGACCCACGGAATGGCCCGCAGATCCTTCAAGGTCCGTTCGCCGCGACGGCGGGCGGGGCGCGAGCCGATCGGCATCTTTTCGATCGCTTCGATCGGGGTGGCGTAACCGAAGAACGGCAGGAAGCCGGGCTGCTCGACGAGGTTGCGGT
>JBOFFD010001033.1:0-1540 GCA_051648425.1 Planctomycetia bacterium | reverse complement strand
CCGCCGTCGACGTGCCGGTGCTGGCGAACATCACCGAGTTCGGCAAGACGCCGCTTTTCACCGTGGACGAACTGCGGTCGGCGGGGGTCAAGTTGGCGCTGTACCCGTTGTCGGCGTTCCGGGCGATGAGCCGGGCGGCCGAGGAACTGTATGCGGCGGTGCGGCGCGACGGCACGCAGCGGGCGGTGCTGGACCGAATGCAAACCCGCGAGGAATTGTACCGTATGCTGGACTATCACGCCTACGAACGCAAACTGGACGCATTGTTCGCCGACGAATCGCCCGGCGACGAACACGGATGAAAGGACGCCGACCATGGGTGAAGCCGCGAAGACGAAGACCGGAGGTCTGGCGGGGGTGACGGCCGGTCGGACGGCGGTGTCGACCGTAGGCAAGGAAGGCGTCGGTCTAACCTACCGCGGTTACTCCATCGACGACTTGTCGTCGCACGCCGAGTTTGAAGAGGTCGCCCACTTGCTGCTGCGCGGCGCGCTGCCCACGGCCGCCGAGTACGCCGTCTATCAGAATCGCCTCGTCGGTTTACGGGCGCTGCCGTCGGCGCTCGTGGACGTGCTGGAACGGCTGCCGGCGGCCGCCCACCCGATGGACGTGCTGCGCACCGGCGTCTCGACGTTGGGCGCCCTCGAACCGGAGCCGGAGCTTGATTTCGTCGGCCAAGTCGACCGGGCGGAACGGGTGCTGGCGACGCTGCCCGGCATGTTGGCCTACTGGTTCCACTTCAGCCGCGACGGTCGCCGCATCGACCCGGTGACGGCGGAACCGTCGCTGGCGGGGCATTTCCTGGCGCTGCTGCACGGCAAACGGCCGTCGGAAATGCACCGCCACGCCTTGGACGTCTCGCTGATCCTTTACGCCGAACATGAGTTCAACGCCTCGACCTTCACCGCCCGCGTGGCGGCGTCGACGCTGTCGGACTTGCACTCCGCGCTGACGGCCGCGATCGGAACATTGCGCGGGCCGTTGCACGGCGGCGCCAACGAAGCCGCCATGGCGCTGATCGAACGGTTCGCGAACCCCGACGCGGCCGAGGCGGGCGTTCTCGACCTGCTCGCCCGAAAACAGCTCGTCATGGGCTTCGGTCATCGGGTGTACACCGTCTGCGACCCGCGTTCCGACGTCGTCAAGGAATGGGCCGCCAAACTGGCGAAGAAAGCCGGCGATACGCGGTTGTACCCGGTGTCGGAACGAATCGAAGCGGTCATGCGCCGTGAGAAGAAGATGTTCCCCAACTTGGACTTCTACAGCGCCTCCGCCTACCACTTTTTGGGCGTGCCGACGCCGCTCTTTACGCCGCTGTTCGTGCTTTCGCGCGTGACCGGCTGGTCGGCGCACGTTTTCGAGCAGCGCGCCGACAACAAGCTGATCCGCCCGAACGCCGACTACGTCGGTCCGGAACCGCGACCGTTCGTGGCGCTGGCCGACCGCGACTGACGGACCGTTCGGCCGCCGACCGCTCGATTCGGTCTCTTTTTAGCCGGGGTGGTCCGCCGCCCCGCGTCCTGTCTTTTCGTCGTCGGTC
>JBOFFD010001032.1:0-6593 GCA_051648425.1 Planctomycetia bacterium | reverse complement strand
AGCAACGGTTCGATCCGTCCCCACTGCTCGTCGGAAAGTTCGAAGCGCCGCATGGAAATGCCTCCTCCTTGAGGTCGACCTCCATCACAAACTACCGAAACGCCTCATTTTCGCAAGCGGTTTGTCAACACGGCCTAGCTCAGCGGTAAAGCAAGGTTTTCGTAAAGCCGGGGTCCAGGGTTCAAATCCCTGTGGAGGCTTCTTCACCACCCTTCTACTGGAATTCCCAAAGAGAAATCGACGATCGGTTGAGCACGGAACCGCAGGGTGCAACCGCGGCGCGCCGTACTCAACCTCCGCACTTTCCCTCGGCCGACCACCCCTGCCGCCCCCTCAAATCCGGCCGTCGCCCCGTCTGGACCGTCGCCGAGGCCGCCGTTGGACGCGAAGTCGTTTTTCTCCACAGCCGTTTGCGTAAAACTCTCTTGAGTAAGTCCGTCCACAAACGGAAAGGGCCGTCCGATGTCCGATGCTCACAAACATCCGAAAGTCGGCGACGGGGACGGAAGTCCGTCGAATTCGTCGCCGAACAATTCGACGGCTGCTTACGTTCCGGCGAACGAATCGGTGACCGAGGAGCTGCCGCCGCCGGGCGGCGAGATCGGGTCGGTCGGCCGACGGTTGGCCGATTTGCAGATCGTCCGCGGCGCCGACTGGCGCGAAGCCGTGGCGAAGGCCGGGCAAGGCGCCGACTTCAGAAAGATACTGAAGGCGTTACATCTGACGACGCGGCGATGGCCGGGCTGCCAAACGCCCGCGCCGCTCGTCACCCTCTTTATGGCGCGCGAGATATTGGCCGGCGTCGCCGATCCTTCGCGCATCGAACGACTGCGGTTCAAACATTACGTTCTGCGCGACCGCCTGGGCGCGGGCGGCTTCGGCGAAGTCTTTCAGGTTCTGAATCTGAACATCGACAAGATCCAGGCGATGAAGCGGATCTTACCCCAACGGTTGGCCGCCGGTTCCGCGGAGTTCTTAAAGCGGTTCCGCATCGAGGCGAAGGCGAACGGCCGGCTGGAATCGATCGGCGTGCCGCAAATCCGCGAAACGGAATTCGACACGCCGACCCCGTACTTCACGATCGACTTCGTGGAAGGCACGTCGCTCGACAAGGAGCTTGCGGTGCGACGCCAACGCCGCGACGCCGACCCTTCACTCGCCCGGAAACCGCTGTTCGACTTCCTGGAAGCCGTCCGAATCGCGCGCGACGCGGCGCGTATCCTCGCCCTCGCCCACCGCGAACAAATCATCCATCGCGACGTCAAGCCGGCGAACTTGATGCTGGCTGCGGACGCCGACGGCAAGCCGCTTCTGAAAGTGCTCGACTTCGGCATCTCGAAACTGACCGCGTCGACCGAGGACGAATCGAAAACCCACGCCACCGCCCAGGGCAGCGGCACGCCCGCGTTCATGCCGCCGGAACAATGGCAGTGCATGACGAACGTCGGCCCGCCGTCGGACGTTTATTGTTTGGGCCACGTCTTATTCCAACTCATCGCCGGCCGCACTCCGTTCGAGCCGACGCCGCAAGGCGTCTATGAGTGGATGTTCGCGCACGCCAATGCGCCGCCGGTGAAACTGAAGGAATTCGTCGACGGCGCGCCGCCGGGCCTGGACGAGATCATCGCAACGATGATCGCCAAGGAGCCGGTGGAGCGCTACGCCGACGGTAAGACGGCGGAAGCGGCCCTTGACGATTTTTTGGCGAAGCAAGAGATCGCACGGCCGGAAATAAAGAAAGCCGTTCCGCCGCCCGTGGATGTTCAAACCCCGACTTCCAGTAAAATGCCGAATCGGTGGGTCGTTTTGGGCGCGGCGGCGGGCGTCGTCGCCCTGGTGACGACGCTTCTCGTCGTCAACGCGCCGGGTGCGAAGTCCAACCGGCGCGACTCGACGACGTCGACCGTCGCGCGAATCACCGAATCGACGAAACCTCCTTCATCGCCGAAGGTCGAACCGGAACCCAAGCCGGCCGTAGAGCTTGGTCCGCCGGAGGAAATGACCCTCTCGATTGGCATGAAGCTGAAACGGATCGAGCCGGGCTTTTTCAATATGGGGTCGCCGCCAAGCGAAATGGAACGTTTAGACAACGAAGACCAGGCGGAAGTGACGTTGACGAAGCCGTTCTACATGGGCGTTTACGAAGTGACGCAGGCGGAATGGAAGGAAGTGATGGGCGGGAACCCGTCGCACTTTAAGGAAGTCGCCGACGTGGACGCCGAGCGGCTGCCGGTAGAGATGGTGTCTTACGACGACGCGTCGACTTTCCTTTTGAAATTGAATGGTCGGGATGAAGACAAGTTGCCCGCCGGCTGGAAGTATCGGCTGCCGACGGAGGCTCAATGGGAATTTGCTTGTAAGGCGGGCACTAAGACGCCGTTCAATTTCGGCGACGTATTGAACGGCCACCAGGCGAACTGCAGCGGCGTCCACCCTTACGGCACGATACTCTTCGGGCCGACCCTTCAGCGCACGACCCCGGTGGGAACTTACAAACCGAACGCCTGGGGGCTGTACGACATGCACGGGAACGTCTGGGAGATGTGCCGCGACGGATTTCACGACAAGCTTCCCGGAGGAATCGACCCGTTCGTTTCGCCGGGGAAGGCGCCGGACCGCTTGTGCCGCGGCGGCAGTTGGAACGACTACGCCCACTACTGCCGGTCGGCGTTCCGCAACAGGATCGCGCCGTACGATCGCTACAGCGGCCTAGGCTTCCGCGTGGCCGCAAACTCCGAGTAAAAGCGCCCTCGGCGACCGATAAACACCCGCTTCTTACGTTGGGGCTGCAAAGCCCAATGTAGGGCGGAACTCTGGTCCGCCCGTTTTCTCCAAAGGCTGTTTTCGTACTCTTTTGAAGGGAAAACCTTCCGCCGGCTCAAGGTGCCGTCCTATGTCCGATGACCACGACCTTCCGGTGTCCGACGGTCAAGAGAACCACCTGTCGAGCATGTCGCCGAGCAAAACTACCCCGCCACTGGTTGACAATAATGATTCTGTCGGAAAATTACTGGACGATCTGAAAATTGTACCCATCAGAGATTGGCGCGAAGCGGTGGCCACCGTGGGGGAAAACGTCACACTCGAAAAAATACTGCTAGTGTTGCGGGTTAGGTTACGAAAGTGGCGAGGATGCCGAACCCCGGCGTCGCTCGTGACTTTGTACATGGCCGAAATAATCGAGGCCGGCATCTCGAACATCAGTCGACTACGGGTTGGTAAGTACGTTCTACGCAAGAGCCTTGGCGAGGGTGGATACGGTGAAGTGTTCCAGGTTGTAGATCCCGAATTCGGCATGGTCTTTGCTATGAAGCGGGTCTCACCCAGTCTTCTCTCAACCAGGCCGGATGAAACTTTGTCGCGTTTCCGTCGCGAAGTGGAAGCGAACCATGAAGCCAACTGCATCGGCTCGCCCAAAATCTTCGAGACGAACTTTGAATGTACGCCGCCCTACTTCACGATGGATTTCGTGGAAGGAACATCGCTCGACAAGCTGATCAAAGAACGGTGCAGTCTCAGGGACGCCGACCCAATTCTCGCCCGCAAACCGCTGTTCGACTTTCTGGAGGCCATCCGCATTGCACGCGATGCAGCGAGAATTCTTAACGACGCCCACCAAAAGAAAATCATCCACCGCGACGTGAAGCCAGAAAATCTAATGCAAACCACTTTCGACGACGAAAAACCGCTTCTCAAGCTGATAGATTTCGGCCTCGCAAAGTTGCCGACGTTGACCGAAGATCAATTTAAGACGCGCGCTGGGAAAAGAGGCGGCACCGCAGCTTATTACGTCGGCATGGATGTAAGTAGTACCGCGACGGCTCGCACGCCGTGTCCGCTGGCACCTACAGCCTACTTACATCCATGCCGGCGTAATACATGCCGCCGGAACAATGGGAGTGCATGACGAACGTCGGTCCGGAATCCGACGTGTATTCATTGGGCCACGTACTTTTCCGCTTGATTACCGGTCGAGGTCCATTCGAGCCGGAGCCGAGAGAGGATGATGATTGGGAAAAGCAACACGCCGAAGCGACACCACGGTCACTGGATGAGTTTGTCGACGGCGTTCCGAGCGGCCTGGATGATCTTATCAACACTATGATTGCTAAAGAACGGACTCAGAGATATGCAAACGGCGGAAAGGCGGCTGAGGCGTTGGATGCGTTCTTGTTGAACTGCGAGCAAGCGACACCAGGCCTTGAAAAGCCATTCTCGCAGCCGTCGCAACCGAAAACAACCGCGCCAGCACAGCCTTTGCGCGACGAACAAGCATCCAGGGCTTCCAAATATTCGGCGAATGAGCGGATCGTTGAGCGCTGTGTGGTGGTCGCCTTCACGTTAATGGTGGCGTTTATCTACATCGAACTGTTAAGCCTCAAAACGAACCGAGGTGGTCCAACAGAAGAAATCACTAATTCGATCGGCATGAAGCTGCGAGAGATTCCCGCAGGGTCGTTTAAGATGGGCTCGCCTCTGAACGAAAGAGGTCGCTCAGACGATGAGGCTCTGGTGGATGTGGCAATAACTAAGCCGTTCTACATGGGCGTTTACGAAGTGACGCATGAGGAATGGGAGAGAGTGATGGGCGAGAACCCGTCGCATTTTAAGATCTGCGACGACAAAGAAGACCAGCGACGGCCGGTGGAACGGGTGTCTTACGAAGACGCATTGTTGTTCTTGACAAAACTGAACAGTCTGGACAAAGACACGCTGCCCGTCGGATGGAGGTACGTACTGCCGACTGAGGCGCAATGGGAATACGCCTGTCGGGCGAAAAGTGTGGGCGCGTACAGTCTCCGCGGACAGATCGCATTGGGTTTGGTGAATTACAACGGATCAGACGATAGCTTTTTGGTGCAGGATGGCTCTCTCAAACGGACGGAGACAGTGGGTAAATATTTGCCAAACGCCTGGGGTTTGCACGATATGCACGGAAACGTCTGGGAGTGGTGTCGCGACGATTATCAATTGGTGCTCCCGGGCGGAATCGACCCATTCGTTTCTTCAAAGGTGGCTTCGGACCGTGTGTTTCGCGGGGGTGGGTGGAGCAGCTTCGCCTTGCGCTGCCGATCGGCCATCCGAAACAAATGTCCTCCGGACTTCAGATGCTACTACCTGGGCTTCCGCGTGGCTGCATGCTCCGATTAGTATAGCAGATGTTGGAGTTGAGCAGGGGAATTGGAGCCGATTGACTACCTCGAGGAAGATATCGGCGTGAACCTCCGTTCCGCTCGTTGGTAAGAAAAGCACGTCGGTCCCCGCGCCGCTTCGGGGCGGACCAGGGTTCCGCCCTACATTTTGGTCTGCCGTCCCGGCGGACGCCGAATCCCCCCAGCTTCGCGCGGGATGTGTCTTTTGCGAACTGCGATTGCCTCGATTCGCGGGATGTGGCAGTCTTGCCGACGGTGTGCGGCCGGCGGCTCCTTCTCCGTCGGTCTCCCCCAAGGATGGGTTCGATCTTGGCCGAACGGTTTCGCTGCCTGTTGAAAACCCTGCGCGATCTGCTCTGCACCGTCGCCGTGCTGCCGCTGGCGGCACTGCACGCCGTGCTTGCCGTCATCGCGCCCGAGGCCGCGTTCCAAACCTGCCTGCAGGGGCTGGCCGTACTGCCTGGACCGATCGGCGTTTCGTTTCGATCGGCTTTTCTTCGGCTCGTCGCCGACCGTTGGTCGAACGGCGTGCTATCTTTCGGCGCCTTGCTGGCGGCGCCGCGGGTGTCGGTCGGTCGGCATGTCTACATCGGCCCGTACTGCGTGATCGGTAGGGCGACCATTGAAGACGGCGCGCTCGTCGCGTCGCACGTTTCGATTCCCGACGGCCGTCGGCAGCATTTCCACGACGCCGCCCCCGAAATCTGGCCGCGCGTCCGCATCGGCCGTGACGCTTGGATCGGCGAACGCGCGGTCGTGATGGCCGACGTCGGTCGTCGCAGCATCGTGGGCGCCGGCGCCGTCGTCGTCCACCCGCTTCCCGACGATGTGGTGGCCGTCGGCGTGCCGGCCCGCATCGTCCGTTTTCGTCGCACCGGTTCCCCGGAATTTTCGGGGTGACGTCAGAGGAGCCAGGCATGGTCGAACTGTGCGATCGGGGAACGAATCCGGAAGCGTTAAACGATCGCGCCCCGGTCGTCTTCACCGGCGTGCCGCGCTCCGGCACCACCTTGCTGGGTATGCTCGCCAACCGCTGGCTGGGCGTGGCGGCCGTCAACGAAGGACCGTTCGAGCTGTGGCTGGCGGCCAACGCCCCACTGGAAGGCGAACCCGGCCCCGTTGCCCGCCGCGTCATTGAAGGAGTGGCCGACCACCACTACTTCCAACTGCTATTCAAGGGCAGCCGCACCACCCGCGAAATCGCCGACGCGCTGGAACGACAGGCCCCCTGCGGCAGCCGCCGAAAACTCGGCCGCGCGGTGTTGGAACTGACGGCGCTGCAGTTGGAACGCCCGCGCCTGGGCCACGAAGACCCGCTGCTGGTCGGTCGGCTCGACGCCGTTCTCAGCGTGCTGCCCGACGCCCGCATCGTCCACATCGTCCGCGACCCGCGCGACGTCGCCGCCTCCATCCTTCGCTTCCCCTGGGGCGCCAACAACG
>JBOFFD010001031.1:0-3714 GCA_051648425.1 Planctomycetia bacterium | reverse complement strand
CGACCAGCGCACGGTCGACATGCGGCCGACCTTCGACGGCGAAAACGTCGAACCGGTGGTGCTGCCGGCCCGCTACCCGAACCTGCTGGCGAACGGCTCGTCGGGCATCGCCGTCGGCATGGCGACCAACATTCCGCCGCACAACATCGGCGAACTGGTCAAAGCCTGCATCAAACTGATCGACCAACCCGACTGCGCGACCGCCGACCTCGTCGGACTGCACCGCGGACCGATCCGCGGCCCCGACTTCCCCTTGGGCGGCCGAATGATCATCGACCAAAAAGCCCTTCGCGCGATTTATGAAACGGGGCAGGGGTCGATCCGCGTCCAAGGCGAGTGGAAGGTCGAACGGCCGAAACCGGCGAAGGGGGCTAAGACCGCGCCGCCGCCGCAGATCATCATCAGTTCGATTCCGTACGGCGTCGACAAGGGTAAGATGCTGGCCGAGATGGGCGAGATCATCGCGCAGCGGAAGCTGCCGATGGTGGCCAACATGGTCGACGAATCGAGCCTCGACAACGGCATGCGCATCGTCGTCGAATTGGTGGAAGGCGCCGACGCCGAGGCGGTGATGGCGTATTTCTTCAAACACACCGATCTTCAGTCGAACTTCGCCTGCAACTTCACCTGCCTGATACCGTCCGGCCCGAACGCGCCGCAGGAGGACTTGCAACCGAAGCGGATCGGCGTCGTCGAAATGCTCAATCAGTTCCTGCAGTTTCGCCTGGCGACGGTGCGCCGTCGGTTTGAATTCCTGCTGGATCAGTTGCGCCGCCGGATTCACATCCTGGAAGGCTTCCGCATCATCTTCGACGCGCTCGACTTGGCGCTGCAACTCATTCGGCAAAGCAACGGCCGGTCCGACGCCGCTCTAAAACTGCGCGGCGCCTTTCCGCTCGACGAAGAGCAATCGTTGGCGATCGTCGATCTCAACTTGTACCGCATCGGCCAGCTTGAAATGAAAAAGATCATGGACGAGCTGCGCGAGAAACAGCGCGAAGCCGCCCGCATCGAAGGGATTCTGGCGTCGGAAGTCCGCCTGTGGGGCGAAATCCGACGGGAACTGACCGAGTTTTCCGAGAAGTACACCGACCCCCGGCGGACCCGCATCGCCGACGAAACGGATACGCCGGAGTTCGATCCCGAGGCGTACATCGTCCGCGAAAACACCAACGTCGTGTTGACGAAGGGCGGCTGGATCAAGCGCGTCGGCCGATTGCAGTCGGTGGAGACGACGCGGGTCCGCGAGGGCGACGAAGTGCTGGCCGTCCTACCCGGCAGCACGCACGACTTCATCGCGTTCTTCACCAGCGACGGCTTCGCGTACACCATGCGCGTCGACGCCGTGCCCGCAAGTTCGGGCTACGGCGAACCGATCGGTAAGTTTTTCAGGCTGCGCGACGGCGTGGCCGTCGTCGGCGCATTCACTACCGACCCGCGGTTCACCCCCGACGGCGCACTTCTGCCGCCGCGCCGGGCGATGTACTTCCCCGACGCGAACGGCGAGTGGCAGATCGTGGCGGCGACCGCCCAGGGCCAAGTTCTGCGGACGCCGCTCGCGCCGTATGCGACGGAATCGACCAAGGCCGGCCGACGGTTCGCGCGGTTGGACGAGGGCGATTCGGTCGTCTTCGTCGGCGTGCCGAACGTCGACCACGAAACGATCTTCCTGGCGGCGGACGACGGCCACGTCATCCACTTTCCGATCGGCGAAATCAACGTTCTTTCAGGGGCCGGCAAGGGCGTCCGCGGCATCAAACTGGAAGGCAAAGCGGTCTGTCTGGGGGCGTACATGCTCTCGGGCTACCGCGAGTGTCTACGGCTTGTCAGTCCGGGGCGGAAGGAGCCGATCGAGTGTCGCCGCGGAAAGTACCCGACGACCAGTCGCGGCGGCTGCGGGTACGAAGTAGTGAAGCGCGGTTCGCTGTCGCAGATGCTGCCCGACCCGATCGACCTGGTCGATTGGTCGCAGGTCGGCGAACCGAAGGACGAATGACCCCGCACGACTTTTCCGAATAAACGTGTTTTCGCTGTTGTCTGGCGCGAGAAACGGGTAGACTTAAAACATCTTCTTCCCAGCGCTTTCGTCACCCACCGCCGGAGGCTTCCTCATGAATCGCGCGAGCGAAGCGGAATTCTTGGTCCGACGCCGAATGGTGCAAGCCAGCGGCTTGGCCGCCTTCGGTTCGACCGCGAGCGGCTCGACGCCCGACGCGCCTCCGGCGACCGCCGATCACTGTATCGTCGTCTTTCTCAACGGCGGTCCCAGCCACCTCGATATTTGGGACTTGAAACCGGAGGCGCCGCCCGAAATCCGCGGGCCGTTCAAGCCGATCGCCACCAGCCTGCCGGGCGTTTCGTTCGGCGAGCATCTTCCCAAACTAGCCGCGTGGATGCACGAATGCACCCTGGTGCGGTCGATGCGGCATTCAGTCAACAACGCGCACGGCGCGGCGGTGTACACCAGTTTGACCGGCCACGATCGAGGTGAGAAGGGGGGCGCCGCCTCGGCGGAGGACTACCCCGCGATTGGCAGCGTCGCCGCGCTGAAGCGGCCGCCGACGACGGTGGTGGCGCCGTTCGTCAGCTTGCCCTACATCACGCAGGAAGGGCGGGGCGGTCCGCCGCAGCCGGGATTCTTCGGCGGCTGGCTGGGCCGGTCGCACGATCCGCTGTTCATTCTGCGCGACCCGAACGCCGCTGGTTTTTCCATCCCCGAACTGACACCCGCCGACGACGTTCCCGCCGACCGTTTAACGGGGCGGAACGTGCTGTTGCAGACGATCGATCAGCCGGCGGAGCCGGGCGAGGCGGGGCGGGCGCTGCGCACCGTCGACGCCTTCCGCCGTCGCGCCGTCGAACTGCTGTCGTCGCCGGCCACGCAGAAAGCGTTCCGCCTGGACCGCGAGCCGGACGCCGTCCGCGACGCCTACGGCCGCAACATCTACGGGCAAAGCGTGCTGCTTGCCCGCCGGCTGGTTGAAGCCGGCGCCAGGGTGGTGACGGTGTCTTGGGCGCCCGACGCCAACGCGACGTGGGACACCCACGGCGACAACTTCAACCGGCTGAAAAACGAACTGCTGCCGCAGATGGATGCCGCCGTTTCCAGCCTGCTGACCGATCTTTCCGGGCGCGGTCTGCTCGGCCGAACGTTCGTGGCGGTGATGGGCGAATTCGGTCGGACGCCGCGGATCAACGGGGGCCAGGGCCGCGACCACTGGAACCATTGCTACAGCCTGCTGCTGGCCGGCGGCGGCGTGCGGCGCGGGTTCGTCTACGGCTCCAGCGACCGTATCGGCGCCTTTCCCAAAGACCTGCCGACGACCCCCGCCGACATCGTCGCCACCTTGTATCGCTGCCTCGGCGTCTCCCCAACCACGGAAATCGTCGATCGGCTTGGCCGGGCGTTCACCCTGGCGCCGTGGGGCCGACCGGTCGACGCGCTTTTGGCGTGACGCGCCCGCCGAATCAACCGTTCGCCGAGACGGCCGCAACGTGCTAGAACGCTTGGCGTCGACCCGTCGGCGGAGCGCGCGGCTCTCTCTCCAAACATGATTTCCGACCGACCGGGCGTCGACCATTGCAAGGGGAACGGCTCGATGTCGACGAACGGCGGACTGAACCGCAAGCTACGCATGGCCTTGGTGGGAGGCGGTCAAGGGGCGTTCATCGGTCGCGTGCATGCGACGGCGGCGGTCCTGGACAATCGGGCGG
>JBOFFD010001030.1:0-3618 GCA_051648425.1 Planctomycetia bacterium | reverse complement strand
CGGCGTCGCCGACCGCGAGCGACTTGTTGTCGAACGCCGCCGCCAGCGACAGCACGGCCCCGACCGACGCCGGGTATTCCTGCACCTGGGCGCCGCTGTTGACGTCGAACAGCCGCACGATCTTGTCGGCGCCGGCGACCGCCAGTTTCACATTGTCGTAGACGAACGCCAACGCCGTCGGTCCGTTGACCGCCAGCGACCGCGCCGGATTGCCGTTGTTCGGGTCGCGCAGTGCCACCGTGTTGTCAGCCGACGCCGTCGCCAAGAGGCCCGCGGGGTTGACTTCGACCGCCGTCACCGCCGCCGGGTGTTTGTGGACGAAGTCGACCGACACCTCGGCGGTGTAGATGTTCTTGTCGGTCGAGCCGTACGTCACCGTGCGGTTGTCGGCGGGCAGCAAAACCCCGCGCAGTCCGGGGACGGTGAACGTCTGCCATTCGACGCCCGCCGCGTTCGCCACCCGCACGACGCCGTCGGTCGTCGAACCGAAGGCGGCGCGCTGCTGGTCGCGCGCGAAGTCGACGGCGTCGACCGGCGCGGCCGCCGGCAGCGCCCACAAGGCGGCGCCGTCGCCCATTTGCCACATCCGGCCGAACTTGTCGGCCGAACCGGTGACCAAGCGGTTGTTGTCGGCGGCGGTCGCCAGTGACAACACGGCGCCACCGTGCGCCAGCGTGCGCACTTCCTTGCTCTGACCGACGTCG
Source organism: Planctomycetia bacterium (assembly GCA_051648425.1). Classification (GTDB taxonomy): domain Bacteria; phylum Planctomycetota; class Planctomycetia; order Kolteriales; family Kolteriaceae; genus JBOFFD01. Next base: position 2,914 of record JBOFFD010001030.1, on the reverse strand, counting down.
AAGATGCGGACGAGGTTGTCGTCGCCGCCCGAAACAAGCAGAGCGCCGTTCGGCGTGGTCGCCACGGCGTTCACTTTCGCCGTGTGGGTCGTCATCAGTTTCGGCGCGTACGGGGCGAACAGACGGATCTGTTTGTCGTTCGACAACACGGCGAGGACGTCGGGCGTCTTCGTGAAGACGATCCCCGTCGGGCCGGCGACCGGAACCGTCATCACTAAGTTGTTCTGAACGTACATCCGCAGCAAATTGTCGGCGGAAACGGTCGCCACCTTCACGCCGTCGGGCGAGACGGCGACGGAGGTCAACGGCTGCGTCGCGCCCGCCAAATTGGCGACCTGCGCGCCGTCGGCGATCTGAAAGACGAGCACGTTCTTATCCGCCCCGGCGGCGACCACCCGCAGGCCGTCGGGCGTCACCGCGAGCGCCACGACTTCCGCCTGGAAGCCGCCCAACGTACGCACCTCGGCGGCGGTCGCCACGTCGGCGATCTTCACGACTTTGTCGACGCCGGCTGAAAGAACAAGGTTGCTTTGCGGCGTGAAGACGAGGTCGCGGACGCCGCCGGCGTGCGTGGCAATCGGCTTCGGCGGGGCGTTGAACGCGATGGGGTGAAGCTGGACCTTGCCGTCGGCCCCCGCGACGGCGAACCACTGACCGTTCGGACTGAACGCCGCCGGCCCGACGACGTCGGTCAGCGCCTTCACTTCGGCGCCGTCGGCCGCGTTCCAAACGCGTACCGATTTGTCGTTCGAGACCGCCGCCACCAGCTTGCCGTCGGGCGACAGCGCCGCCGACGTGATCGGCTGCGGCGCCGTGAAAGTACGCACCAGTCCCCAGGCGTCGTTCCACAGCCGCGCCTGTTTGTCGTCGCGGCCGGCGGTGAGAAGGAAGGAGCCGTCGGCCGACCGTTGCAGCGCGGCGACGCCGTTGTCTTGCACCGGCTGCACTTTGATCTCGACTAAGGGCGGGGGAATCGGCACGTCGTACCGCAACACCTTGCCGTCGACGAAGCCGACGTAGGCCGCCTTGGCGTCGGGCGACAGTGCGACCGCGGTCGGGATGGCCGGCAAACCGTCTTTCACGCCGATCGGATTGCCGTTGCCCAAATCCCACAACCGCAGGGCGTTGTCGGCCCCGATGGTCGCCGCGAGGTTGCCGTTGGCCGGCGTGACGGCGACGCCGACGGTGGCCGCCGGCAGCGCGATCGACCGTACTTGGCCGCCGTTCGACAGGTCGTGGTGCCGAAGGGTGTTGTCGGAACCAATCGACAGCGAATGAACGCCGTTGGCGTGCAGTACCAGTTTCGTCACTTCGCCGGCGTGACCGGCCGCGATCTTGACGGGCGGCGTCGGCAGCCGCCAGCGGCGCACGAACCCGGCGGCGTCGCCGGTGTAGGCGGCCGAAACGTTCGGCTGCATGGCGAAGGCGTTCACCGCTCCCGGACCGACCTCGACGACGGTTTGCTGGGCGCCGCCGTTGACGTCCCAGAAGCGCAGGGTTCGGTCGACGCCGAGCGACGCAATCCGCCCGTTGTCCGACGTGAAGCGAACCGCCGTTACGGCGCCGACGTGTCCCTTGAACTCCTTCACCGGCTGCCCGGTGGCGAAGTCGACAAGCCGAATCACCCCGTCTTCACCCGCCAGCACGACGAACCTGCCGTCGCGGGAGACGTCCATTCCCTTCGCGGGCGCGGCGGCGGCGGGCGTCGCGCGCACTTCGTTTTCCGGCTTCAGATCCCAAACCTTGGCGAGCTTGTCGGCGCTGCCGGAAACCAGCTTTCGGCCGTCCTTGCTGAACGCGATCGACAAAACGAGGTCGGTGTGCCCCTCAAGCTTGCGGACTTCCTTCGCCGACGCGACGTCCCACAGGCGAATCGTCTTGTCGAAGCCGGCCGACGCCAGCAGCGATCCGTCCGGGCTGAACGTGACGGCGGCGACGCTTTCGGCGTGGCCTTCCAACGGCCGTACGTTCTGGGCCTGGACTTCAACGGCGGCCGTCGAACCGACGAGAAGCGCCAGTCCGAAGAAATAGACGGACGGCAAAGCGGTGAATGGTTTCACGACAGGAGCACCTCCGAACGGAACGAAACCGAGGAGAACCGGCGGGACGGCCCGAGGCATTGGACTGACTGACATGCTAGCAGCGCGACGGTCGATCCGCAACCGGAACGCGGCGCCGTCGAGCCGAAGGAGTGCGCCGCGGAGGAAAGCGGCGGCGGAAGAAGAGATTGATTGCCGCGCCGCGAGCGTGGCGCCTGTCGCGAAAGTCTTTGCGTTCTTCGGCAGCCCGCCGACGGTCGGGGCGGGCCGCTACCTCCAACGATACAGCGTCTCCATCGAGATTGGTTACGCTTCGCCGCGGTTCTTACCAGCGGTAGTTGAATTGGACGAATCCGACGCTCGCATCCTGCGCGCCCGGCGTCTTATCGAGGAACTCGCCGCCCCAGAGGTGCGAGTAGCCCGCAAGAATGTCGGTGTGTTTCGTCAGGTGGAAGTTGAAGATGAAGTCCATTTCCGAACCGACGTCGGTGCCGGCGGCGCCGGTGGGGTCGCGGCGGTAGGCGGCGCCCGCCGGGTTGTACAGCGCGTCGCGCGCTTCATCCAAGTGGAACCGGTGGTACGCCGTGTAGAACGTGATCCACTTCGTCGGGTACAGCGTGGCCTGCACGTTCAGGTCGTGGATGTTCTGACGGCCTACGAGGTCGGTCCAACCGAGATAGAAGTGGCCGAACGGGAACAGGTGGTTGAAGGTGTTGAAACTGCCTAAGTTGGGCGCGTCGTCGCCGCTGGCGTAGTCGTAGTACAGCCACACCGACGGATTCATCGGCGCGTCCTTGAAGTTGTAACCCACGCCGGTCGTCGCCATGCCGGCGACCACGTCTTGGTCGTCGCGGGCGCCGAGTTGCATCGCGCCT
>JBOFFD010001029.1:0-3615 GCA_051648425.1 Planctomycetia bacterium | reverse complement strand
GGCAGTTACCCTCGCTATCTTTCAAACGTCGATGGAACGCTGTTCTTCAGCGCCGACGGCCCAAGCGAGGGCCGTGAACTGTGGAAAAGCGACGGCAGCGTCTCCGGCACCGTCTTGGTCGCCGATATTTTTCCCGGCGGCTTCGGCAGTGATCCTCGCTATCTTACGGCCGTCAATGGAACGCTGTTCTTCCGCGCCGACGGCCCAAGCGGGGGCCGTGAGCTGTGGAAGAGCGACGGCAGCCTCTCCGGCACCGTGTTGGTCGCCGACATCAATCCCGGCGGCTTCGGCAGTTACCCTCGCTATCTTACGGCCGTCAATGAGACGCTGTTTTTCCGCGCCCGCGGCCCAAGCGGGGGCCTTGAGCTGTGGAAGAGCAACGGCAGCCTTTCCGGCACCGTGTTGGTCGCCGACATCAATCCCGGCACTTCCGATAGTTACCCTCGCCACCTTACGAATGTCAATGGAACGCTGTTCTTCAGCGCCGACGACGGCAGAATCGGCAGGGAGCTTTGGCGGTACTTTCCGGACGTCGACACCGACGACGTTCAGTTCTCCGCCGTCGACTCAAGCGGTGTGCAGGCCGGGAGCATCTTACTCAATTTTACAGCAGCGCTTGTCGATACGGACGACTCTGAAACATTAACCGTCACCATCAACGGCGTGCCCAACGGCGGTTCGTTCACACGAGGCGGCCTCCCCGTCGGGACTCAGATCCAGCCGGGCGTTTGGGAGTTCACCGGACCGGCGCTTACCAATCTGACCTTCCATCCGCCAGCCGAGTTGGTCGCGGAATTGTTCTTCACCGTGGTCGCCACCAACATCGACGACTTCTTCACCCGCAATCCGCGGCCCGGCCGGTCGAGCGTGCCGCGGCAACAATCGGCGGTCATGACGGTCGCCATCATCGATTCCATCGTGAACACGCCGAAGCTGTTGGTGCAGGACGTCACAGGCGCCGGCGGGTTCGCCGTGCCGTTGAAGATCGACGCCACCACGCCCAAAGACAACGATTCGGAATCCATCACAAACGTCTTAATCACCGGCGTGCCGGAGGGTGGCATGTTATCGGCCGGCACTCGGGACAAGGATGGAAATTGGAGCCTCACCGCCGCCGATCTTTTCGGGGTGACCATCACCGTGCCGCTGAGGAACGCCGCCTTCTCCTTCACTCTGACCATCGTCGCGACGGCCACCGAAGTCAACGGCGGCGCGACGGCGACGGCGTCGGCCACGGCGACCGTCCTTATGAACGACCGCTCCGCGGCGCCGCCGACGGTAACGGCCGCTTCGGCGAGCGGCTTCCAAGGCCAACCGATTCCGCTCGTCGTGTCGGCCGCCCTCGACGACCTTGACGGCAGCGAGACGCTGATCATCCGCATCGGCGGCGTTCCTTCCGACGGCCTGCTTTCGACCGGCAACAATGTCGGCAACGGCACCTGGGATTTGACCGTCGAGCAGCTTGTCGGCCTGATGTTCACGCCGAATGTCTTATTCATCGGCACCCTCAATTTCACCGTCGCGGCGATCAGCACAGAGAGACTTGAGAGTAGCAACGTCGACAATCGGGTCGAAGCCAACCCTTCGCCGTCAATCGTCGTAGAAGCGGCCGCCATTTCCCGGCCGACCCTCGTCGTGGCGGACGCGGCAGGCCGCTCCGACGAAGCGATCCCGCTTTCTATCTCCGCGACGGTGGGAACGGGCCAGGATTTGGTCGTCGTGGTCAGCGGCGTGCCGCCGGCGGCGTCGCTGTCGGCCGGGCGGCGACTGGGCGCCGGTTCGCCGGTTTACCTGCTGACGATCGCCGACCTCGTCGGCCTTTTCTACATCCCGGCCGTCGGTTCGACTGATCCGGTGACGCTCGAGATGATCGCGCGGAACGTCGTCACCGGCGCCGAGTCGGAGCAAAAGCCGCTCGTGGTCACCCTGCAGGCGCCGACCGTCGCCGCGGCGCCCACCGTTTCCGTGCAACCGGCGGCCGGCGTCGCGGGGGCGGCGATTCCGCTGGCGGTGAGTGTCAATGCACCGGCACTGGAGGCGGGGCAGTCGGTGCGGGTGCGCATCGACGGCGTGCCGACCGGGGCGGTGCTCTCGGCGGGCAGCCTCGCCGGGGCGACGTGGTTCTTGACGCCGAGCCAGCTCGCAGGGTTGTCGATTCGGTTCCCGGCGAACTCGGCCGGCGGGCCGTTTCCGATCACGGCGGCGGCCGACGTCGTCGACGCCGCGAACGCCGTGCGGGCGACCTCCCCCGACGCCGACTTCGTCCTCACGGTGGCGCGGGCGAACACCGCCCCGCGCTTTCAGTCGGGGCGGCCGAGACTGAACGGCGTCACCAGTCGCAACGGCGTGGCGGTGCGGTCGCTCTTAGTCGGCGCGGCCGACAGCGAGCAGCCGGCGGTGGGCGTGGCGGTGGTCGGTCTTAGAAACGCCGGGCGCGGGAAGTGGCAGTTTAAGACGACCGGCGCCTGGAAGAACGTCACTGGCCGTCTCTCGGACCGCCGAGCGCTCTTACTTCCCTCGAACGCACGACTGAAGTTCGTACCGGCCGCGGGTAACAAACCCGGCCGGCTGCAAATCAAGCTGCGGGCCTGGGACCAAACCACCGGCGCGGCGGCGACGTTCGCGGCCGCGACGCCGTTCGGCGGGGCGTCGGCCTTCAGCAGTACGGTGCGCACCCTCTCGGTAACGCTCGCCCGCAGCGCGGCCGTCGAAACGACGAGCCGGTCCGCCCGTCTGCTGTCGGTCGCGCTGGTCGACGCCGTCTTCACTTCGGAACTCGACGACTGACCTTCCTTTCGGACGCCGTCGACGGCGCCGGTGCGGCTGCGGGAAAACCAGTTCTCGACTGGGGTTGTTGCAGACGAGGGGCGCTTTCGAGATAATGAAGTCGGGGGCGGGTCGCGGACGGGCGGCCGGCTCGATGGCTCGCGAACGGCGTCGATGAAAGGACCGGACGTTGGGGAAACCGACGAACGACGACTATGGCACCATCGGCGACGACACACTAAGCACGCCGCTTCCCCCGGGGGCGGCGGCTAAGAAGCTCGGTCGCACCTGGGCGCGCCTTGGGGAAGCAACCGAGGGGGGGCTGCCCCACCCCGACGACGCCCCGTTCGATCCGAACGCGACGGCGGTACACGAAGAACCGACGCACAAGAAGGGGGCGCCGCGCTCTCCGTCGCTGCTCGCGCGGACCCAAGCCGGCGCCGTGACGCCCGAACGGTCGGAACCGCGGCCTGACGCGCCGGCCGCCAGGCCGACCTTCCATCCCGACCGGACCGAAGCGTTCGACGACGCACTGGTCGTCGCCGAGGACGGGTTGGACGACAAGACGCTCTTGCCGACCGATTCCGCGGTGCTCGACGCCGCGACGGAACTCCCCGCGGGCGAGTCGTCGTCGATCGAACGGACGGTGACGGGCGGACTGGTCGACGCCTCGCTTCAGACGGTGGAGGGCCTGCGCCGCCTGCTGACGACGCTGGGCCTGGTGACCGAAGGCGACTGGAAAAAGGGGGCGGCGGCGGCAGCCGACCCGGGTTCGGTGGCGGCGGTCCTTGACGCCTTGCAGCGACTGCCGGCCGAGTGGGACGCCGGCGAAGACCATTTCCCGGCGCT
>JBOFFD010001028.1:0-2000 GCA_051648425.1 Planctomycetia bacterium | reverse complement strand
ACGACGCGGAAGATGAAGAAACAGATCGCGAACGCGAGCGCGACCACCCCGAAAACCCATAAATTGTCGCGGAGCGCCGGTTCGCCTTCGTCCAACGGAATGCGCAACGGCCCCCACAATGCCCCGTGCGCCGACGTTTCTTCCGTCGTTGGCTCATCGTCCGGCGAATCGTTCGTCGTTTCACGAACTTCGGTTTCCTCCGGCGAATCGCCCTCCAACCGTCGTCGACGTAGCTCCGCCCGGGCGCGGGCCAAGCGGCGCAGAGACCAGCGGTTCGAGGCGTCGTCGCCGCCGGCGGGCGACTCACGCAGTTTTGCGACGGCGATTGAAAGACAGACGCCCGCCGCGACGAACGATGGAACCAGCGACGCCGTGAACTTCGCCGCGTCGATGTAGCCGCTTGATCGGTCGGGGTCGGATCGCAGGACGTCCAACAGCGTCCACGTCGGCGACAGGTACGGTACGATGGTCAGCGCCGCGGCGACGATGTACGTCGACATGAGCGCGGTCAACGGCGAACTGCAACGGACGCTGTGATACACCGACAGGCAGCACATGAAAGCGACGAGGGCGACGGACGCCGCCTCTAGACGTAAGAGTTGGATCGGTCCGACGCCGCCGAACAGCGACGAAAGGGCCAGCACCGGGAGGCCGGCCGCCAAGAGCAGCGTCAGCGCGACAATGCGGCTGGCCGCTTTGCCGACGACGATTTCGCGGTCTTCCAACTGGGTGATGAACAGCAATTCCAGCGAGCCGTCGATTCGTTCGCCGGCAATGATGCCGCAGACGAACATCGGCACTAAGAGATGGATCGCCGCCAGTTGCACGAAGCCGACGGTTTTGAACAAATCGGCCGCGAACGCGGTCTGAAGGCGCGCGTAGTCGGCGCTGGGAAGCGACCGGCCGTCGAAGTAACGGCCCCAAACGGAGAACATCGCCAGGAGTAGGCAGCCGGCGAAGACCGCCCGCGCGACGAAGTAGCGGCGGCGCCGCGCGATTTCCAAGGTTTCCTTGACGTACAACGGCCCCAACGCCGCGGCGGCTCTCCAGTGCATCGCCGTGGTCCTCTCGTGAGTGCTAAGAAAAAATCGGCCGTCGTCTAAGACCGATCATCGTCTTCGTCGTCGCGGCGCCAAACCGTCACCCGGCCGCGAAGATCTTCATGCGTCAGCGTGGACTGCGCTGGAAACAGAACGGCGGCGGCCGGCAGACCGACGCAGTCCAAGATGATCTGCCGCGGATTCGGCGCGAAGAACCCCTCTTCGGTGGCGATATGCCCCGTAATTAAGAGGTCGGCGTCGACCAGCGACGCGAACCGGTCGGCGGCTTCGGAACTGACGTCGCGGCCCCACAGCAGATGGTAGAGGCTGGATTGGGCGTCGTGCTCGAGATTCGCCAGCCCCAACGTCGAAAGGATCCCGACGTCGAATTCGTCGACTTTCGACAGCGGCGGAATGCTGTGACTGATGAACACGCGGTTGGGAGTGCGAACGGCGAGCGGCATCGACGAAATAAGGACATCGTACGCCTGTAGGAAATCGTCGGCCAAATCGTCGTAGGCGAAGCGTACGCCTTCCGAGAACAGGCGGTTCAGCGCCACGCCCGCCTTGGCGACGGCCCGGCCGGTCCATTCGGCGAGTTCATGGTTGCCGGGAATGAGGTGCAGGCGGTCGGGATGCTTGCACACCAGCAACGCCAGACGGTCGAGAAGTTGATGCGAGGTGTCGGATGCGTCGGGATACCGGCCGGAGCCGTGGACGAACTCCTGCAGAACGACGTGGCGCTTCGGATGATCGTCGAGCTCGGCGAGTTCCAACAGGCGCCGAAGGTTGTCGAGATTGCCGTGCAGGTCGCCGCCGACCAGGACGTCTTCGGCGTCGTCGAGGTGAAGGACGTTGCCGCACCGACGGCGGTCGGCGCGAAGGTGGGTCGCGGCGTCGCGCAGATGCCGAAGGAGTCGTTCCGGGGCGAGCGACACGGATCCACCCTCGTCGTTCCGG
>JBOFFD010001027.1:0-4757 GCA_051648425.1 Planctomycetia bacterium | reverse complement strand
GTGTCAGCGTTGGACGAAGCGAGTCCGGCCGCGATCTCCTCGAAGGCGGTGCGCCAGTCGTCGGGCTTGGTAAGTCGGCCGGCGTCGTACAGACGCTTCAGCGCGGCGCCGACGGCCGACCCCCAGCCGCTCCAGGCGGCGGGGTCGGCGGCGGCGCGATTGGCGGAGCGCCAGGCGTCGAGGATGCCGCCGGGGGTGGTGTAGGCGCCGGCGGCGACGGCCGCCGCCAGCGACCGCTGCGCCGCCGCCAGAGCGGGGGCTTCCGACCGACGGGCGGCGGCGACGGCGGCCGCGGCCGAGCGACTGACGGCCGGCAGCCCCAAGCCGTTCGGCTCCGGCGGCGGGCCAGGCGCGGGCGGCGGTGCGGGCGGTCCGACGACGACGGTGTGGGTCGCCAGCGACGCCTTGCCGCCGTCGGCGACCGCCAACAGGAAGACGAACGAGCCGGGCTTGCCGGAGGCGAAGACAACGCGGCGGCCGCCGTCGACCGGCAGGAAGGTTTTGGCGGCGGGAACGACCCCCCAGGCGTAGCCGGCGCCGACCGACGAACCGGCGTCGAGAACGACTAGATCGCCGGGGTCGGCGGCGACGGGACCGACGATCTTGGCCGTCGGCCCGTCGTCGCCGTGGGCGGCCGCCGCCGTCCAACAGACGCCCGCCGCGACCGCGAGGGCGAGCAGCGGCCGGCGGCGTGGCGCGGTGAAGAAAGGCAGTTCCGTTTTCATGCTTCAACCTTTCGGCGGTTGTGGGTTTCCGGGCGGTCGACGACGCCGTCGGCCGGGGGGTGGCGGTGGGACGCGGCGTACTCGGCGGCGGCGAGACGGTCGGTCAGCAACCGAACGACGCACGCCACGTCGCGCAGCTCGACCCGGGTCGTGTCGGCGAGATGCTCTAGGGTTTCGCGCTGCTGCGCCGAATCGAGTCGGCAGTGTTCCAGCAGCTTTTCCTGGTTGCGGTGGAACAAGACCACCAGCACGACCACAACGGCCAGCGCGCCGCCGTCGGCGACGAGCCGCAGCAGCGTCACCGGATCGGCGTTTTCGATGGCGGGCGGCCCGGCCTGGGCCACCACGAGCGGGGGACGGACGGCGGCCGACCAATCGGCCAGAACGGCGGTCGACCAGGAAACCGCCAGGGCGGCGACGGCCGCCCCGACAAGCCATCCGGACGCCGTGTAGGAAACGGGCGGTGGACGAACGGACATGAGCGCTACTCCCGACGTCGACGATGCGACGTTGAAGGTATGGCCGACGACCGAGCGTTTTTTAAGATCGCGCGGAATGAAGCGGTCGGAACGATGGTTTCTTCGATCGGCTTGCGCGCGACGGCGCCGTCGGTGGAATTCATCTTGCGGGTAAAGTTCACCCATCTTTACACTAAGACCGACGACGGGGGTGGACGATGCGGACGAAACGCGTGTTGGTTCTTACGGCGGTGATCGGCGCGGCTCTTCAAGCGACGGCGGGCTTCGCCGACGACCGGTACTATCCGTTCCGCGGGCCGACGGCCGAACGGCTGCCGCCGACGACGCGCGACTGGGAGGAACTGGCCGCCAAACAGCACCTGCGGGCGGCGCATCCTGGTTGGTGCATTGAAAAAGTGTGGCTGTACGCCGACCCGATCTACTACCCGCGGCCGCCGGCCGCCCCCTGCGGGACGCCGTCGCACACCAGCTTCCACGGCCAGTACGGCGCGAACCACCCGATGCCGTACTACATCCCGGAACCGAAGATTGGGTTCGTCGCGGTCCCGCCCTGGGAAAAGCGGGGGTCGACGGCGCCGATCGTCGGTGTGACGCCGAATGTAGGCCGGCCGACGCTGGAACCGATCGGCGGCATTGAATCGGTAGGCGCGAACGGACGGCGCGGCAGGCGACGGACCGCGAACGGCCGAGCGGAATTTCCTTCAGCCGCGCCAGTCGGGCGGGGTAGTCTTCCGGCGACGAGTCCTGCATCCGACGCGGGTTCCGTCGAACCGGCCGCGTCTTCGACCATGTTGGAGCGATAGGCGGACCGGGCGGCGCGATCCCGGCGGATTTCTCTTCGGGGAGGCGCCGCCGTGACCGTTGCCGATGGTATCCTTCGTTCGTCGACCGCGGCGCCTACGCCGGCCCTCCGTCGACTTTTCTCCGGGGCGTCGGCCGCGACCGCCCTTCTCGCCGTCGGCTGCTCCACCGCGCCGCAGGCCGACTTCTACGACTTCGTGCGGCCGTCGCGCGGGGCGTGCTGCCTCAGCAAACCGCGCTGCAGCGAGGGCGCCTGCTCCTCCACGGGCATGAGGAACGCCGGTCTGTCGTCGACTTCGTTCGACGAGACGGCGGGTTTCGCCGGGCCGATGACGTTCGATTCGGGAACCGACCCGTACGCCGCCGGCTCGATGGCCGCGCCGGCCCCCGTCTTTCAACAACAGCCGATCTACACGCAGGCGCCTGCCATGCCGGCCCCGCCGCCGGTGTACGTGGGACCGGCCCCGGCGGCCGCGGTCCCGCAGCCGACGATGATCGCATCGCCGCAACCGAACTATGTGCCCCAAGCGACGTTTCCCACCGCGCCGGCGCCGACGGCGTCGTTCCCGACGACGTCGTTCCCGGGGGCGTCGACGGGCGTCGTGCCGGCGGGGGGGGCGGCAAGCCCCTATCAGATCGACACCTCGGCGGCGGCCGCTTCGGAAGGCCGGCGGAACTCGTGCGCCATCTTGAATCCGCTCAACTGGTTCCGCCGCCGCGGCGCGAACCCCGCCAACCAAGCGGCGGCGACGCAGTAAGGAAGACCGTTCCGTTCCAATAGCCGTTGGGAAGTGAACGCCGTCCTCCATGGAGGGCGCGGTCGGTTCGGCCGTTAGCGGCCGGATTCGGCGGTTTCGGGTTCGACGGCGGCGCGGCGTTCTAGGACGGCGATCTTTTCCACGCGGCGGGCGTGGCGGCCGCCCTCGAACTTGGTCTTCATCCAGATGTCCACGATTTGGTCGATCGAGCGTTCACCCAAGAGGTCGGCCGACAGGCACAAGACGTTGCTGTTGTTGTGGCTGCGGCTAAGCTCGGCGGTGACGTCGTCGTGCACGCAGGCGGCCAGGACGCCGGCGATCTTGTTAGCGGCGATGCACATGCCGATGCCGGTGCCGCAGATTAAAACGCCGCGGTCGGCGTCGTTGCGCGACACCGCCTCCGACACCTTGGCGGCGAAATCGGGATAGTCGACGCTGTCTTCGGAATCGGTGCCGAAGTCGAGGACCTCGTGGTGGCGCTCGCGCAAGAAGTTCGCGATGCGTCGCTTGATGTGGACACCCCGGTGGTCGCTTCCCAGCGCGACTTTCATCGTGATTTGATCCTTTCATCGTCGTTCATCGTCGTTCGACGGTCGTCCAGCGGTCGGCGGCGACGGGTCGGCGCGCCGGAAAGGCCGCAACACCCACCGTTAGTCGTCAGATAAGAATCAAAGGCATTTCGAGGGCGGCTGCTTACCGATCGTCCGCGGCAGGCGCGGCGGGCGACGACGGCCGGCCCGCCATTTCGTCGACGAGCGGGTCGAGGTGCCGCGCGATCATGTCGGCGCACGCCTCGTACTCCTCCAACGGACCACCGACCGGGTCCGGCAGATCGCTCGCGCCGCACAACAGGCGGGCGCGAGGGGCGGCTTCGGGCCACGCCCGCCGCACGACGGCCAAGTGGTCGCGCGTCATCGTCAATATTCGGTCGGAATGCCTCAGCAACTCTTCGGAAAGCGGCTGGGTGGCGTGGTCGGCCAGGCTGGCGCCGTGGCGTCGAACCACCTCCGCGGCTTGTTCCGCCGCCGGCGCGCCGGCCGGCGCCGACGTCCCGGCCGACAGCACGATCACGCCGTGGTCCGGCAGGTCGGCCGCGTCGCACCCCAGGCGGTCGGCCATCTTCCGTTTGAACAGCGCCTCGGCCATCGGGCTGCGGCACGTGTTGCCGGTGCAGACGAAGGTCACCACTTCGCCGGCCGACCGACGCAGTCGGCCCGCGCTCACCACGCCTTCCGCGACGACCACGTAGCCGTCGCCGTCAAGCCGCACTTCCGTGTCGCCGGCGGGGAAGCGCGGCGGCCCGTCGTCGACGACCAAATCGGCCGCGACCTTTTCCTGGTTCAGAGCGTCCAACGTCGACCAATCGCCGACGAGCAGCACCGGGCCGCCGAGTCGGCGGACGACGAATCCGGGCAGGTCGTGGGCCGGCGCCGTCAGCCGCACCCACGGTCGGTCGGCGGCGTCGGGGCGGACGACCGCCTCGCGCGCCGTGGTCGAGATTGCCGACTTCGGGTCGACCGGCCAACGGATTGCGGCGGCGTCGACAAGGAAGACCACCGGCCCCGGCAGGCAGCGTTCGATCAACCGCCGGCCGACCCGGCCCAGGTTCGGCGCGAAGTCGAGCAGGTCGTCGGGGCCGTCGAAGGCTAGCGCCGGCGCGACGCCGTCGGCCGACGCCAAAGCCCGAGCGGCGGCGGCCGCGTGGCGCGGATCGACCGCCAAAGCATAGCGCGAGCCGGTGGGAACCAAGACGACGCCGCCGTCGGCCAACATCGCCGCCGTCGTTCGCGCCGCAGCGTCCTTGTCGCCGGCGTCGTTCCACCGCAGTATTTTCGCCATGCCGTCCCATCGAACCGCGAACCGACCGCCGCCTCGAAGAGTCGCGCTGCGTCTCGTCGTCGGCCGTCGCCGCGTTCCTTCTTTTTCCGTGTCGTGGGCCCCTCTCCTCCTTGCCGCGTTGAAGAGAGAAAAGACAACTGATGTTATAGGCACGC
>JBOFFD010001026.1:0-11610 GCA_051648425.1 Planctomycetia bacterium | reverse complement strand
AGCCAAGGGGGCGACGGGCGAAGCAGCAGCCGTCACCGGAGAAGAAGCGGCCCCATCCCGCTTCTTGTAGGACTTCACGACGTTTGTCAGTTCGTCGGTGTCGTCCCGCTTCTTGCACGCGACCTTTACCAGCATGGGCAGGTCATGCAGCTCGCAGGAATCCTTCGGTTGCAACACACCGACGGCCCGGCAGATCGCAGACAGCGTCCCCTTGGCGATCTTGACGGTCGTGTCATTCGCGTTGTTGAGGTTGAGCCGATCCCAGAGCTTCCGACCCTGGTATTGGCCTTCGAGAACCTGCATTTCGAGTTCGAGATACGCACCATCACCAGCTTTGGTCGGTTTCATCTCCGACGCGGTGATGATGCAGAGGTAATCGCCGTTCGGGATCGGATCGAACGAATCGTTCGGTTCCACGGTCTGGGCATCAAAGCCCCGAAGATCAGCCATGCGAGTGTCCTTTGTTGGGATGAAGGTTGTGTGGATGCGCAACGGTGGCGCGGATGTTCAACGGGCGTGACGAATCAGACAGCCTGGCTCAGATGTTCCGCGTAAGCGCGGAAGTCGAGCGGCATCTCTTCGGGCAGATTCAGACGGTTCTTCGCCATGTGAGCCGGACGCTCGGTCGTTCGCAGAATGCGATCACCGGTGCCGATGCCACGGGTGCGCGTCTTGTCGAACCCTTCTTCAGTCTGCTTCGTGTGAACCTTGTACGTCGCGAACAACACCTCGTCGGACCATTCCTGGACCAGCGCCGAAGCATGCTTGTTCAATCGCGGTGAGTACCGGTCGTAAGCATCGGTCTCCGGGTTCTCGAACCGCTCGATCTTGGCGTGAGCGATCAACACGACCATCATTCCCCGTTCGTTTCGCAGGGCGTTGAGGCCGTCGAGAATCTCTTTCCAATAGTCGAGGGCATACGTGTAACCTCGAGCGAAGCCGAAGTCTTCGATGTTCTCGACCTTGGTCTTGTTCGCCGGACCACGGTCGCGAACAACCTTGGCCCAGATCATCCGCTCCAGCCAGTCGAGCGAATCGATGACCACCGTCTTGAATTCATGGGCTTCCGAGTACAGCGACATGATCGCAGCCATCACATCGTCGAACGCTTCCGCCAACGGGAACCGGGCACAGTCGAGGTTCCCCAAACCATCCTCGGTCTGAATGAACACCGGGTTCGGAGCCATCGCCCCGAAGGTCGATTTGCCGATCCCGTGAACTCCGTACACCATCACCCGGCGCGGCGATGCCTGCCTGCCCGTCTGAATGCGACTCATCAGTTCCATAGAACGTCCTCGTGTTGAAGGTAGAAGTGAAAGAGATGTGATTCAGGCGTCGCCGAAACCAGCAGCGACGAAGTGCTTTCGAAGCTCAGTCATCCGACGCCAAAACGTTGTCTTGGGGATATCCAGTTGACGGGCCACTTCTGCTGGGCTGTTCAACTTCAAGAGATCAGCTATCTCTCGAAGCTGTGGAGGAAGGTTCCCGACGATGTCGTCGCAATCACTTCGCAGTTCGACGAGCGACAGGTCACTGATTTCTGGTTGCCCACGGACACCATCGAGCTTGCCAAATTCGATCGCGTCTTCGACCTGCGACAGGGAGCGTTCACGCCGGGAATCACGCTTCGCTCTTCGCTGGTCGCGAATCATGACGCAGACTTTTCCGTCGACTGCGTTTTGAATGAACGTCGTCACCTTGCCCTTGGTTTCGTCGTAACTCGCCCAATGCCGCAACAGGTGCAGTGAAAGCTCTTGGCGGATGTCGTCGGTTTCGTCGGCAGCGAAGCCATACTTTCCAGCCAGCTCATTGGCCTTCCTCGCCATGTACCAGGTCGCGTAACAGTCACTCAGTGCGTGCGGGTGCCCAAACGGCGATGACGGCATAGTGTCTCCCAGGGAGATTGGGTTCTGCCGCCCCAGCACAGGCGAGGATCGATCTCAGCGGGAGACGTCCTTCAGCCAGGAACTGTTGTGTTCTGGTCGTCGCGGTGAGCGACTCGCGGCCTACACTAAGTTATTGCCAAGTTTCAAGCCGAATTGCGCGCTTTTCTGGAAAAGTCACCTCTGTTTTTACATCGGTGACATAAAAACGATATCGGGTCGATATCGTGTCACCAATCGCGATGTGGACACGATATCGCGACGATGTGACTTTCATGTCACCAATGTCGGCGCGTAGAGACCGGGTCCCTGATGTCCCCGGAAACTCCTCTCATCGTGGTCAGCACGTCGCTGGCCAGACCAACGAATGAGTGGAGAAAACGCGATGGACAACACACAGAATCCGCTGTCGACTGAGGAAAAGCTGGAGTTGATTCGCAGCCGGGCGGTGCGATTGGGTATCCGGCGGCATGACCTGGAAGATGCCATCCAGGAGGCCATGCTGGAACTGCTGGAGTTCCGTCCCGACCCCGACAAGACCAACGGAGCCAGCGAATCGACCATCCTCACGACAGTGATCGATCGGCGACTGCTCAAGTGGCTGCGTGATCGGAATCATCACCAGGAGATTGTTGAACGTAGCTGGGCGATGTTGCCGTCAGAGGATGAACTGCTCACCCATAGCAGCATCTCCGCAAGCGACTCCGCGATGGATGTCTCTGCCGTCCTCGTCAACTTGTCTGAGTTCGAGCAGTGCGTTGCTCGTATGCTTTCGGCGGGACATTCCTCCTATGCCATCGCCGATGAACTCGGTGCCGGACGGCGGGCAGTCAACGCAGCGATTGAAGTGATTCGCGAGCGTCTCGGCGAAGCCGGTCTCGGCGGCGAGGTGCAGGAATGATCCGACTTCCGCCTGCTCAGAATGTTCGTACAAACGACGGCGACATCACTGGATTCTCGTCGCCGGATGAGCCAGGACTGTGTGTGCCCGTGCCGGTTCGTCGGCCATTGTCGCTGGCCTGGGTTTCGGATGAGTTGATCGCCGAAACCCGGCGACTCTGGTCGGCCCGGTACGAGCGGGAAATCTCGGTGGAAGAGGCCATCGAGATTCTTCAGAACGTCAAACGATTCGCAGAAATGCTGTTGGAAAGGAGCGGTTCATGAACGTGGTGATTTGGGCTCGCGTGTCGTCACGCGAGCAACGCGAGGGGTATTCGATTGATGCCCAACTCCGAGCGACGCGCGAGCGGGCGGCGAAGAATGGCTGGACCGTCGTCCGGGAATTCTCGGTGGCCGAGTCCGCGAAGCGCGGAGCGGAGCGCCATGCGTTCAACGAAATGGTCGATTGGGTGAAGGCCAATGCCAAGCGAGAGGGCTTGCGAGCCATTCTCAGCCACAAACTCGACCGCGTCTGTCGCAACATGCGGGACGCTGTCCGGATGCAAGAACTGGAAGACAAACTCGGCATCGCACTGGCGTTCGTCGACAACCAGTTCGGGCCGGGACCAGCGGGTGCGCTCTCGTTTAACGTGATGGCAGCCGTCGCGCAGTACTACAGCGACAACCTGCGGACCGAGGTGTTGAAGGGAATCGACGAACGTGCCAAACAAGGCTGGCAGCACAGCGGGGCACCGTACGGCTACATGAACGTGAAGGAAGATCGGAATGAGCCGATCCAGCCGCATCCGGAGAAGTCGAAAGCGGTCATTCGTCTGTTCGAACTCTACTCGTCCGGTCGGCACACGTTCGAATCGCTCGGACAAACGCTGGCCGACGAAGGCTTCACGTATCAGCAGACGCACGCGAAGTTCCACCGGACGGCGGTGTCGTACATCCTCAACAATCGGTTCTACATCGGCGAGATTCGGCGCGGTGAGAACTACTACCAAGGCCGACACCAACCGCTGATCGACCGGTCGACGTTCCAGACCTGTCAGGATGTTTTGAGTGGGAAGAATCGTCGGGCGAAGCCGCAGGTCAACATGCCGCTGTCCGGCGGACTCTTCACCTGCCAGCACTGCGGAGCGTTTATCACCGGCGAACGGATCAAGCGGAAACTCAAGGGCGGCGGCGTTCGCGTCCACGATTACTACCGCTGTGCCAACAATTACCAAGACAACGACCACCCCAGCGTCCGCTGGCGGAGCGACGATCTGGACGAGGCAATCCTCGCCGACCTCAAACAGTTTCAGATGCCCGACGAAGAGGTGGCTGCGTGGTTCCGTAAGTCGCTCCAGGCCGCCTTCGCCGACATCAGCGACCTGCAACGCAACCAACGGATCGCCCAGACCAAGCGCCGTAGCGAACTGACCACGATGAACGACCGGCTCCTGAACGCGTTCCTGGCCACGTCGATCGACGAGCCCACGTTCAACGCCAAACTGGCCGCACTCCGCGACGAACTGGCCACCCTCGAAGAGTCCTTGGCTAAGGTTCCAACCACCGACGCCACGGACGTACGGGCCGCCCTGGCGGTCTTCGAGTTCTCGCAAAAAATCCCCGAAATCTGGCGCGGTTCAAAGATGCTCGAAAAACGGCGCATCCTCGAAACCGTATCTTTGAACCGAGTCATCGGCGACGTAACTCTAGTCCTGGAAAAGAGAAAGCCGTTTGACGAACTCGTCAAACGGCCTCAAATCCAGTTGAGTCGGGGCGACAGGATTTGAACCTGCGACCTCTTGCACCCCATGCAAGCGCGCTAGCCAGGCTGCGCCACGCCCCGAATGAGCAGGAATAATACCGCTTTTCTCGTTTCTGGCAAGACTACCCCCGCATACTAGTCGTCGGTCGTCGGTCATCGCGGCGAGCGAATGCGTGGTTTGGTTGCCGGCTCCGGTGATGGCGGCGGCCGTGGGTGTTGGGCGAATCGACCTACTCGGTGGGACGGCCGCGTTGGCGACCGAGCGAAACAGGCCCCGCTTTCAGCCGACGGCCGTGGCCGCCATGACGAGGAACACCGTTTCCGAGGCGACGCCCGCGCCTCCCAAGACGTCGCCGGTCGCGCCGCCGAGGGCGGCGCGGCTGACGTACCACGCCGCCCACGCGATGAAAACCGCCGAGCAGGTCGCGGCTCCGACGATGATCGCCGTCGAATCGTGCGGCGGCAGCAGCCACAAGAGCACCGTTGCGATGGCTGCGGCCGACAGCGTCGAGCCGATCAACTCGCGCGGCCCGGCCGACGCCAGGAACCCAGCGCCCAGGCCGTCCGACCGCGCCGGCTTCGCCACGCCGCACACCAACGCCATCGTCCAGCGCGACACGACCGCCGCCAGCACCACCACGACGTAATCGCCGCGTTGCAGGAACAGCGCCATTCCTTCCACTTGCAGGTAGACCGCCAGGATCAACGCCAAGACGCCGAAGCTGCCGAGCGCGGGGTCGCGCATGACCCGAAGCATGGCGTCACGGCCGCGGGCGCGGACCCCGAAGGCGTCGGCGCAGTCGGCCCAGCCGTCGAAATGGAGGCCGCCGGTGAGCAGCGCCCCGACCGCCACCGCCGCGACGGCGGCCAGCCGCAGAGCGTCTTCGCCGCCGTGCATCACGATTTTCAAGGCGACCGCCGTCTGCACCAACCCGACCGCCGCGCCGACGAGCGGGAACCAGACGACCGCCCTTCCCCAAGAAAAGTCGGCAGCGGTGGGCACGCCGGGGGTGGGGGCGATAGTGAGCAGACCGAAGGCGGCCGCCATTTCCGTCGGCCAGTTTTTCACGACGACGCTCCGTCGCTGGTCGACCCCTTCAATACCAACGGCAGGCCGGACACCATCAAGACGACGCGGTCGACGGCGGCGGCCACTCGCTGATTGACCAGACCGGCAGCGTCGCGAAAGCGACGGGCGAGGCTGTTTTCGGGAACGACCCCAAGGCCGACTTCGTTGGTCACGAAATAGACGGGGGCTGGCAGCGTCGGCAACAGCGACAGCACCTTCGCCAGTTCGTCGTCCAAAAGCGACAGATTCCGCGACTGTTGGTTTTCGTCGGGCGGCTCCATTCGGTCCGCCGGCGCGTAAAGCAACCAGTTCGTCGTCCAAAGAGTCAGGCAGTCGACGATGACGACGGCGTCGGCGGCGGACCGCGCCCGTTCGGTCAGGGCGGCGGCGAGGAAGCGCGGGGCTTCCACGACGTCCCATTCCGGCCCGCGGTCCGAACGATGCCGTGCGATCCGGCCGCGCATTTCGTCGTCCAGCCCCTCGGCGGTGGCGATGAAGCAGCGGCGCGGGGCCGACGCCGTCGCCGTCGCCGCCAGATCGTCGGCCGCCTTCAGGGCGTACCGGCTCTTGCCGCTACGGCAGCCGCCGGTAATCAACGCATGCGTGGGCTTAGACAAGAACGATGCTCCAACGAAAAGGATGCGGAATGCCGCTGAACGAAACCGCCGAGAAACCTGTCGTCGAACGCCCGCCGTTGCGCCGTCCCACAGCGACCGGCGCAGACGCCGCCGAGGACCAACGCTGGCGGGCGGCGGCCGTCGACCGCATCCAGCAGTTGACCATGCCGCGGTGGGCGCTGGGCCGTCTGTGCGACGTCATGGTAGAGCTGGCGACTATTCAACGAACGATGAACCTCGCCGTCGAG
Organism: Planctomycetia bacterium; assembly: GCA_051648425.1. Lineage (GTDB taxonomy): Bacteria > Planctomycetota > Planctomycetia > Kolteriales > Kolteriaceae > JBOFFD01. Next base: position 5,152 of record JBOFFD010001026.1, on the reverse strand, counting down.
CCGGCGGCCGCCGTCGTCTTCGCCGCCGACCACGGCGCCACCCGCCGCGGCGTTAGTCCGTTCCCGGTGGAGGTCACTGCCCAGATGGTGGCGAACTTCCTTTCGGGCGGGGCGGCGGCGGCGGTGTTGTCACGCCTGCACGGACTGCCGTTCTGGGTGGTCGACGTCGGTACGGTCGTGCCACCCGCCTACCGACCGACCCCTGGCGACCGCTTCCTTTCCGAGCGAATCGCGGCGGGAACCGGCGACTTCCTCGACGGCCCGGCGATGACGCCGTCGCAACTCGATCGCGCCCTGGCGGTCGGCGCCAGCCTGCTCGATCGAGCGGCGGAAGAGGTCGGACCGCTGCGGACCGTGATTCCCGGCGAGATGGGCATCGGCAACACGACCTCGGCGGCCCTCGTGACGGCGCTGCTGCTCGACGTTTCGACCGATGCGGTGATCGGTCGGGGGGCGGGGGTCGACGACGCCGGCTTGGCGCGAAAACGGCAAGTGGCGGCGACGGCCAAACACAAATGGTCGGCGGCGCGGGAACCGCGCGACGTATTGGAGGCGGTCGGCGGTTTCGAGATCGCGGCGATGACGGGTCTGATGCTGGAAGCGGCCCGACGCCGAACGGTGGTGCTGGTCGACGGCGTGGTGGCGACGGCGGCGGCGCTGGCGGCAGTGCGGATCGACCCACGGGCCGGCGAAGTCTTGCTGGCGACGCACCGATCCCCGGAGCCGGCGCATTCCCTTCAACTCGCGGCGTTAGGGTTGGAACCGTTGCTCGACGGCTGGGAGATGCGTCTCGGCGAAGCGAGCGGCGCCTTGACCGCCTGGCCGTTGGTGAAGGCGGCCGCCAAGCTGTTCACCGAAATGGCGACGTTCGCAACGGCGGGCGTCGCCAAGAAGAAAGAAACTTGATCCGACGGCGCGACCAAGTCTAAGACGGAAACTCGCCAAAGTCGTGGTAGCCGAACATCTGAATTTCATTCGCATGGTCGCGGTTCAGTCGTCGCAGATGCTCCAACGTGGCTCGGCGCAGGGAATCGTCTTCGGCGCGCGCCGCCGCTAAGACTGAAACCGGGTGGTCGTCGGTTGTAAGTTCCACGCGCAGGTAATAGGCGTCGCCGACGTACAGCAGCCAACCGGCGCCCGTCTGAATCGCCACGCCGCAGTGGCCGAGCGTGTGACCAAAGAGCGGTATTAGCAGTACGTCGACCGCGAACCCCAATTCCAAGGGGCGGGCCTCCAAGCCGAACCAGTCTCGCGAGGAAGTTCCGTGAGCCTGCCAAAGCGGCCGGTGGTCGAACTGCGCGGCCCGATAGCGTGGCGAGCAAGGTTCGATCGCGGCGAGTTCTTCGGAGCCGACGTGGACGGTCGCGCCGGGGAAGTCGGCCAGGCCGCCGGCGTGGTCGGGGTCGCCGTGAGACAGAACGACATGCCGAACGGCGTCGGGCCGCAACCCCAACGCCTCGATTCGCCGGTAGGCGGTCTGCGATTCGTCGAACTGAAAGCCGGCGGCGTCGATGATCGCCCGGCCGATGCGCGCCTCGGGGTCGGCGACGTCGCGAAGACCGACGCCGGCGTCGACCAGCGCCAACCCCGCGTCGTCTTCAATGACAAGGCAATGGCAGCTCGCGGGCGGATTCGGCGGCGCGTGCAGCGTGCCGGCGTTGAGGTGGTGGATCTTAAGCATTGTCGCCGTCCTATTTCAGAAATGGTGGGATTTCCAGGTTCGACGAAGAATGTATCCATTCGTCGAACCGTAGGAAAGCGACGATCCGACGATGTTACTTGGAGGGCGGCTTCAATTCGTCGACGACGTAGTCGAAGGTCGTCTTATGTTCGACGCCTTCGGCGCCTGGATAGACGAGTTCACAGTCGACGCCCACGCCGTTAAGTTTCTCTTGCAGTTTGACGCCGAAGTTCGCGCTGTGCGTCGGATCCTTTTCGTCCTTACCCAGGTTCGGCGGGGCGTTGTAAAATAGGTAGACCGGTGCGTCGTCTTCCGTGACCAAGGCGTAGGGCGAGTATTCAGCGATCCACGGCAGGATCTTTTCGCGGGCGTCATAGAACGCTTGGAAGGTCGATTCCTTCTTCGCCGGATCGCCGACGATGCCGAAGGCGTGCGCGCCGTAATTGCTGTTCGGCGTCCATTCGCGCATCTGGTGCGGGTCGAGCGTCGTCTGCGCGCCGTTGACGGCGGCGCAGGTCAGACGGGTCGATTCGCGGGCGATCGGGTCGTCGCTTTTCGCGTCGGCCATGTCCGGGTGGAAGGCGAGCCACAGGCTGGAGCAGGCGCCGGCGGAACCGCCCGAGGCGGCCACGCGGGTTTTGTCGATGTTCCATTCGCCGGCTTTGCTACGCACGAACTGCAACGCGCGGGCGGCGTCGTGCAGCGGCGCCTTCACCGGCGGCGTCACGTCGCCGGCTTGTTGCACATAGCGATAGTTGATCGAGGCGACCGAAATGCCCGCTTTCAGATAGGGTCCGGCGTTAATGCCGCTCTTATCGCCGCCGCGCCAACCGCCGCCGTGGATGAAGAACAGCAACGGCGTCGGTTCGGTCGACTCGGCCTTGTAGAAGTCGAGCACCTGCCGTTCGTGCGTGCCGTACGGCACGTCGGCCATCGTCGGCTTGGGGCCGGCCGGCGCCTTCTTGGCCACTTTCTTAACGGGTTCCTTCTTCACTTCGTCGGCCGCGAGCGCAACTGAAACACATACCGCCAACGACAAGACCGCCGTCAACCATCGACGTTGATGAGTCATGCGAAGTTCCTTTCCGGCGGCGCCGGCTTCGATCGAAAAGTGATCGACGCGGCGCGGCCGTCGGAGGCCACACGGATTGAGATTTCGGGGGAGCGTGCGGCTCCGCCACGGCGCCGCGATGACGTTGTAGAAGAATCGACGGGCGGAAAGGGAACGAAGACGTGTGTCGTCAGACGTCGACGTACTCGGCCGTTTTGTACCAAATCATGAACGCCCCGTAGCAGTTGTCGACGATCAAGCCCGTGATGCGGAGCGCTTTGCCGACGTCGACACCGCCGCTCATGCCGTAGAGATGAACTTTGTCGAAGACGTCCTTGTCCATGCCGCGAATCTGCAGCAGCGGCACGTCACGCTTCATGAGGACGACCCCGTCGAACGTCAATTCATGGGCGTACAATGAATTCGGCTGGAAATCCGGTTTGTTGACAAGACGGTTCAGATCCGCGGTCGTCAGTCGCGGCGTCACAAACTTCTTTTCGTCCGGCGAGCCGTTGGCGGCCGCCGCGATTCCAACGACCGCCGTCCCCGCCGCCAAGACTTCCCGTCGTTTCATTTTGGTCGACCTTTCCCGGTTCAACGAACTTCCATCGCCCCGGCGATGCAAACGACCGCCGTCGACGTTCTGAAATACAGCCTTCCCTTGGAATACGCCAACGAAGCCAGAATCGTTTGTTCCAGGCGGTTGGTATGCAGAATCTTCATTTCCGGGTCGGCGGTGACGACCAGCGTGTCGCCGTCTTCACTGGTCAGCAGCAGCTTGTCGCCGACGGCCGTGGGCGAAGCGGTGAACTTTCCGGGCAGCCGCCGTTGTTCCTTGGTGGAACCGTCCGTTGTCGACAAACAGGTGAGAATCCCCCGGTCGTTAATGAGGAAAAGATGGCCGCCGACCAACACCGGCGATGGCACGTGCGGGCCGCCGCGCGGCGAGGCCCACACGCGGTGCGTGGTCGTCACGTCTCCTTTGCCGCCGGCCGCGATAGCCAGCGTCGGTCCGTTGCGGCCCGACGTACAGAAGAAAAGACCGTCGCCGACCACGATCGACGGCACCGGTTCGTTGGTGGGGCCGTCGGCGTGCCACCACTCGGCGCCGGTGGCCGGGTCCAGCGAGTACAACCGTTGATTGTGGGTGAAGAGAAGTTCATCTCGGCCGCCGGTGGCATAGACGACCGGCGTACACCACCCCATCGCGCCGCCGCGGTCCTTCCGCCAGCGGACTTCCCCGGTCTTAACGTCGACCGCCGCCGCCACCGAGGGGCCGGGGGCCTGGTCCTGCAAGAGTAAGACGAGGTCGCCGTACCGCACCGGCGAGACACCCGGCCCGTGGGTGCCGTCGAACGAGCCAAGATCGGCGTGCCACAGGAACTTGCCGTCGAGATCGGTACAGACGAGGCCGGCGTTGCCGAAGAACGCCACCACCCGTTCGCCGTCAACCACCGGGGTCGCCGAGGCGTAGCCGTTCTTTGAAATGACGCTGCGTTCCAGCTTTTCGACGGTGCGGTCGACCTGCCACAATTTCTTGCCGTCGCGGCGGTCGAGGCAGATCAGCGAACGCACCTTGCCGCCGTCCGTTGCGGCGGTCGTCCAAAGACGGTCGTCCCACAGCACCGGCGAGGCGTTGCCCGCGCCCGGAATCTCGGTCGTCCAAGCAACGCCTTCGGTCGCCGACCATTTCAGCGGAACGTCGACGGCGTCGATCACCCCTTGGCCGGTCGGACCGCGGAACCGATACCACTGGTCGGCGCAGTTCGGATTGGGATGGACGACGACGACTTCGGCCGAATCGCCGCGCCGGCCGCCGACCGACGACGGCAGGTCGGCCGTCTCGCCCTTGTCGAACGGCGCTTGCAGTTTGCGGCGCTGATACTCCGCGCGCATCACACCTAAGAAATCGGCGACGATCTTTTCACGGCGGCGAAAACCGGTCTTCAGCGTCGGGTCGTTCGACACCGCGTCGACGCCGCCACGCGTTCGCGCGAATGAAACGGCGTCGTCGGGATGGACGGCCCGCTTCCACTCGGCGGCCAAGTCGGTCACAAGCATGTCGACAAGACCGGCGCGGTACTCGGCCGAGGCGGCGTCGCGCTCCAACAACGTCATTTCCGGTCCCAAGGCGGCGGGGTCGAACTTAGCCGTCTTATCGTCGGCCAGCCCAGCGCCGCACAACGCCAGTAGTAAGACGGCGGCGGCGACCGACGGCTTCGTCGCACCCAAACCGAGCATTTGACTACGACGCCGACCGGCCGTCTTAAACGGCGATTCCGGTTTTGGACGGGCGTCGGGCAGCCGAGCGGCCGACAGGTTCGGTCGGAAGAAGATCAAGAGCAGCAGCGGCAGATACCAATGGACGTAGCTGCCGCCGCGGTCGCCGTACCAGAACTGCACGCCCACCATCAACGCGG